>NZ_JAMYQD010000019.1:0-166956 GCF_040320665.1 Mesorhizobium sp. M0626
ACACTTATGCTAGCGTCGGCCGCGTAATATGTTTAAACCAGCCTGGGGCTGGGGGGGCGTCTTCCATGCTGGCGGGTCTCTGGCGGGCGGCCGAGAGGGTGGCGGGCGGCGGCGCGGCGGCCGCCTTCGCACGTATGGTCGCAGCCCTTGGCGGTCCCGCCGATTTCGTCGAGAAGCCGGAAAAATACCTGCCGAAAGCGGCGGTGGAGTTTGCGGTCAAGGCGGCAGGCAACGGCTTTGCCACCGGCATTGCCACCCGCGATATCGGCCTTGCCGTGGTCGGGCTCGGTGGCGGGCGTACGCGGCCGGACGACAGGATCGACCATGCGGTCGGCATCACCAGGCTGCTGCCGCTCGGCGCCGAGGTGCGGACCGGCGAGCCGCTGGCGCTCGTCCACGCCCGCACGCAAGCGGAGGCCGAAGCGGCCGCAGCCGCCGTGCTTTCGGCCTATACGATCGGGGCGTCGAAACCAGCCGCCGACAAGACTGTCATCCGGCGCGTGCTGCCGCGCGGGTAGCGGAAGGCGCTACTGCACCAGCAACAGTGTGCCGTTTTCGACCTGGTATTTTGCCAGCCGCTGCAAAAAGCTCATGCCGATCAGGTTGGTGCGCAGCGCCTTGTCGTCGAGGACCACGGCCTGGATGTTGTCGACGCTGATCTTGCCGATCTGCAGGCGGTCGATGTTGACCACAGCGGCCCTGATCGCGCCATTGGCGGTGTTGACCTGATGGCTGAAATCCGACGGGTTGAGCGAGATGCCGATGCGGCGCGCCGTCGAGGTGTTGATGGCGACCAAAGTGGCGCCGGTGTCGATCATGCCGTCGACCTGGCGGCCGTTGAGCTTGAAGGCGGAGGTGAAATGGCCGCGCTCGTCGGCCGCCACCAGGACCTTGCGACCGGTGGGCAGCGGTGCGGCCGGCTTGTCGGGAACCGAGGCGAGGCTCAGCTCGGGCTGCGGTTGCGGCTTGCCGGCGACGGTCGACTTCAACAGGTTGTCGAGAATCTGCGGGTTCGACTGATAGACGATCGGGATCGATGCCGACGTTCCGGCGAACACGCCCAGAATGAGAAGCTTGCGCAGCATGAATGGACCTTCGTGAAGGCCCATTTTTGCCCACGTATGGTGTGTGCCGCTTTAACGCCAACCCGAAACCGCGGCTTTGCGTAAACGGGCGGTAAACGACTGGATGCCAGCTGGCCTTGCCAGCCGCCGTCATTTGGTTCCGTACATGCGGTCGCCGGCATCGCCGAGGCCGGGCATGATGTAGCCCTTCTCGTTGAGCTGGCGGTCGATGGAAGCGGTAAAGACCGGGACATCCGGATGCGCCTTGGTGAAGCGCTCGATGCCTTCTGGCGCCGCCAGCAGGCAAAGGAAACGGATGTTGGTGGCTCCGCGCTCCTTCAGCTTGTCGATGGCCGCGATGGCCGAGTTCGCGGTCGCCAGCATCGGATCGACGACGATCACCAGCCGGTCGGCGAGATCGCTCGGCGCCTTGAAGAAATATTCCACCGCCTCCAGCGTTTCGTGATCGCGGTAGAGGCCGACATGCGCGACGCGGGCCGCCGGGACCAGGTCGAGCAGGCCTTCGAGCAGGCCATTGCCGGCGCGCAGCACCGAGGCGAAGACCAGCTTCTTGCCCTCCAGCGTCGGCGCTTCCATGGTTTCCATCGGCGTTTCGATGGTCGTCGTCGTCAGTTCGAGGTTGCGGGTGACCTCGTAGCCGAGCAGGAGCGAGATCTCGCGGAGCAGTCGCCGGAAGCCGGCGGTCGACGTCTCCTTCTTGCGCATGATGGTCAGCTTGTGCTGGACAAGCGGGTGGTCGACGACGGTGACGCCCTGCATGGGTTGCTCCAGTGAATGGTGAATAGTGAATAGTGAATAGTGAGCAGGTTTGCGAGTCCCGATGGATCGATCATTGCCGTTGACAGGCCGAACCGCCGGCAAACCAATCACCAATCACCAATCACCAGTCACCTCTTCGCATCGAGCCGGGCAAGCAGCGCGCTTTTCGTCTTCCTGTCGACGAAAGCCGCTTCGATCGCCGTCCTGGTGACGGCGGTCAAAGCTTTTTCATTCATGGAGAAATGCTCGGCGGCGATGTCGTATTCGCGCTTCAGCGAGGTCCAGAAATAGGGTGGGTCGTCGGAGTTCAGCGTCACCTTGCAGCCGGCCGCCTGCAGGGCAGGCAAAGGGTGATCGGCGAAACTGTCGTAGACTTTGAGCGCGATGTTGGAGCCGGGGCAGCATTCGAGCACGATGCCCTCATCGGCGATGCGGCGCACCAGGTCGGGATTTTCGATGGCGCGCACGCCATGGCCGATGCGCGAGGGGCGGATGTGGTCGAGTGCGGCCTGCACCGTCTCCCACCCGGTCAACTCGCCGGCATGGATGGTGATGCCAAGGCCGGCTTCGCGGGCGATCTCGAAGGCCCTGACATAATCCTCCATCTCGCCCATGCGCTCGTCGCCGGCGACGCCGAAGCCGGTGACCAGCGGATTTCCGCAGCGCGCCGCAAAGCGCGCCGCCTGCTCGATCGACTCGACGCCGACATGGCGTACGCCGGTGACGATCATGCGGCCCTCGATGCCGGTCTTGGCTTTGGCGCGCAGCATGCCTTCGCCGAGCGCATCGGTATAGGCCTTGGGCGACAGGCCGGCCCTGACGGCATGGTCGGGCGAGGTGAAGACCTCGGAATAGATGGCGCCGTCGCGGGCAAGGCTGGTCAGATAATGGTCGGCGAGGCGGGCATAATCCTCCTCGGTGCGGAACAGGTCGGCGGAAAAATCATAAGCCGCCAGGAACGAGGTGAAATCATGCCAGACGAAGGAGCCGTTCTGGATATAAAGCGAGGTGTCCTTGCCGTATTTCTGCGCCTGACGGATGACGAGTTCGGGCGCCGCTGCCCCCTCGATGTGGCAGTGCAGTTCTGCTTTCAAAGGCATGCAGTTATCCCGTCTCATCAGTCCAGGCCGTAAAGCCCACCACCTGGAAGCGCGGCCGAACACCGCGCCTTAAACAATAGCGCCCGCACCATCGATCGGCTATGGTCCCGCCGGTTTTATGACGGATCAAAATAATGTCAGTTGAGAGAACCACGGCCGCGGGCGGCATGGAAACCTCCTATGGTTTCAAGAAGGTAGGGCCAGGCGACAAGCAGCCTCTGGTCAACGATGTTTTCCACAAGGTGGCGAACCGCTACGACCTGATGAACGACCTGATGTCGGCCGGGCTGCACCGGCTGTGGAAGGATGCCATGGTGACATGGCTCAATCCGCCGAAACGTCCGGGCTGGAAAGTGCTTGACGTGGCGGGCGGCACCGGCGACATCGCCTTCCGCATTGTAGACGCCAGCCAAGGCAACGCGCATGCCACGGTGCTCGACATCAACGGCTCGATGCTCAGCGTCGGCCGTGACCGCGCGGAGAAAAAGCGCCTGTCCGGCAACACCGATTTCGTCGAGGCCAATGCCGAGGAACTGCCTTTCACCGATAGCACCTTTGACGCCTACACCATCGCATTCGGCATCCGCAACGTGCCGCGCATCGATGTCGCGCTGACGGAAGCCTTTCGCGTGCTGAAGCCCGGCGGACGGTTCCTGTGCCTGGAGTTTTCCGAGGTCGAGATGCCGCTGCTGGACAAGGTCTACGAAGCCTGGTCGTTCAACGCCATTCCGCAGATCGGCAAGATGGTGACGGGCGAGGGCGAACCCTATTCCTACCTGGTCGAATCGATCCGCAAATTTCCCAATCAGCAGAACTTTGCTGCCATGATCACCCGCGCGGGCTTCGAGCGCGTGTCGTTCCGCAACTATTCCGGCGGCATTGCCGCCCTGCATTCGGGCTGGAAGCTTTGAGGCACCACAGTTTGCAGCAGCAGGGTAGGCGATGAGCAGCGTCGGCGCCGCCTTTCGGCTCGCACGGGCCGGCTGGGTGCTGGTTCGCGAAGGCGTGATCGCAGCATTGCCTGGCGACGAACTCGGCGGCCTGCCGAAATTCGGCTGGCGCATGGCCCGGCTCTTCACCCGCCGCCGCGCGCTCGCTTATGAGCGCAGCGACCGGCTGGCCAAGGCGGTGGTCCGGCTCGGACCCTCCTACGTCAAGCTCGGCCAGTTCCTGGCGACGCGGCCCGATGTCGTCGGCAACGACATGGCGCTCGACCTCGCCATGCTGCAGGACAAGATGCACACTTTTTCGCAGGCGGAAGCGGTGGCGGCGATCGAGGGCTCGCTCGGGCGCAAGATCGGCGAACTCTATACGCAGTTCGGCGGGCCGGTCGCGGCGGCCTCCATCGCCCAGGTTCATCCCGCGCAAGCCATGCATGACGGTGTCGATACCAAGGTGGCGGTGAAGGTGATCCGGCCTGGCGTGCGCCGCCGCTTCTTCCAGGATCTCGAAAGCTATTTCCTCGCCGCTCGGCTGCAGGAGAAATACATCCCGTCGTCGCGCCGGCTGCGGCCGGTCGAGGTGACCGAGACGCTGGCGCAGACCACCAAGATCGAGATGGATCTTCGCCTCGAGGCGGCCGCACTTTCGGAACTGGGCGAAAACACCAAGGACGATCCGGGCTTCCGCGTGCCGTCGGTCGACTGGGAGCGCACCGGGCGCGATGTGCTGACCATGGAATGGGTCGACGGCGTCAAGATGAACGACATCGCCGGCCTCGCGGCGGCGGGGCACGATCTGAAGGCGATCGCCACCAACCTGATCCAGTCGTTCCTGCGTCACACGCTGCGCGACGGCTTCTTCCATGCCGACATGCATCCAGGCAATCTGTTCGTCGAGGCCAATGGCAATATCGTCGCCGTCGATCTCGGCATTGCCGGACGGCTCGGCAAGAAGGAGCGCCGGTTCCTCGCCGAAATCCTCTACGGCTTCATCACGCGCGACTATCTGCGCGTCGCCGAGGTGCATTTCGAGGCCGGCTACGTGCCGCGTCAGCACAATGTCGCGGCTTTCGCGCAGGCCATTCGCGCGATCGGCGAGCCGATCCATGGCCAGCCGGCTGAAACCATCTCGATGGCGAAGCTTCTGACGCTGCTCTTCGAGGTCACCGAACTGTTCGATATGGCCACGCGGTCGGAACTGATCCTGTTGCAGAAGACCATGGTGGTGGTCGAAGGCGTCGCGCGCACGCTCGACCCGGCCTTCAACATGTGGAAGACGGCCGAGCCGGTGGTCGGCCAGTGGATCGCCGGCAATCTCGGCCCGAGCGGCCTGCTGATGGACGCGCGCGACGGCGCCAAGGCGCTGCTGGCGCTGGCCCGCCAAGCGCCCGATCTTGCCGCCCGCACCGAACGGCTGTCGCGCGAGATCGATTTTATGGCCGAACACGGCCTGCGCTTCGACGAAGCGACATCGCGCGCCATCGGTAAGGCCGAAGCGCGCTACACCCGCTCCGGCCGCATGGCGCTGTGGGTCATCGCGCTGACGCTGGTGTATATCGCGTGGAAGCTGCTCTGATCGCTTGCAACGCTAGCAACTGTGGTGCTAGCGTTGCAGTCGCGCTATTGATGTCGCGGAGCAAGTCATGGGCACCATTACTGTCCGCAATCTAGCTGACGACGTGAAGCAGAAATTGCGTGAGCGCGCTGCGGCGCGCGGGGTGTCGATGGAGGAAGAGGCGCGTGATGCGCTTGCCAAAAGCGTGCTGTCGGCGGAAGCCGGCATGCCCGAGAGCGAAACCCTCCATGCAACAATCCGCCGCCTGGTTGAGCCTCATGGAGGTTTTGACAACGATCTGTCCCAGCGAGGTCAATCCACAAAAACGCACAGCACCCTCGACGGCAAGCGCATCCTGCTGATCATCGGCGGCGGCATCGCCGCCTACAAGGCGCTGGACCTGATCCGCCGGCTGCGCGAGCGCGGTGCGGCGGTGCGCGTCGTGATGACATCGGCGGCGCAGGAGTTCGTCACCACGCTTTCGGTCGGCGCGCTTTCGGCCGACCATGTCTTCACCGAACTGTTCGACCGCAGTGACGAGCACGATGTCGGCCATATCCGCCTGTCGCGCGAGGCCGACCTCTTGGTGGTGGCGCCGGCCACCGCCGACCTGATGGCCAAGCTCGCCAACGGCCATGCCAACGATCTGGCCTCGACGGTGCTGCTCGCCACCGACAAGAAGGTGCTGATGGCGCCGGCGATGAACCCGAAAATGTGGTCGCATGCCGCGACGAGCCGCAACCGGGCGACGCTCGCCAAGGATGGCATCGCCTTCGTCGGCCCGGCCAAGGGCGAGATGGCGGAAAGCAACGAGGCGGGCGAGGGCCGCATGGCCGAGCCGCTGGAGATCGTGGCAGTGATCGAGGCACTGCTCGACAGCAGGCCGAAGCCGCTGGCCGGCCGCAGGATCATCGTCACCTCGGGGCCGACGCATGAGCCGATCGACCCGGTGCGCTACATCGCCAACCGCTCTTCGGGCAAGCAGGGCCATGCGATTGCGGCAGCGCTGGCAAGACTGGGCGCGGATGTACGCCTGGTCTCCGGTCCGGTTGGCATTGCCGATCCGGCCGGCGTTGTGACGACGCATGTGGAGACCGCGGCCGAGATGAAAGCGGCCGTCGAACAGTTGTTGCCGGCGAACGCCGCGGTCTTCGTAGCTGCCGTCGCCGACTGGCGCACCGCTGGCACGGCCGGCGAGAAGATCAAGAAGGTGGCGGGCCAGGGCCCACCGGCGCTGCAAATGGTCGAAAACCCCGACATTCTCGCCGGCGTCGGTCATCACGGGCAACGGCCGGGGCTGGTTGTCGGCTTCGCCGCCGAGACGCAGGACCTGATTGCCAATGCCGAGGCCAAGCTGAAGAAGAAGGGCGCCGATTTCATTGTCGTCAACGATGTCTCGCATGAAAGCGGCGTCGGCCCCACCGGCGTCATGGGCGGCGACCGCAACAAGGTGCGCATCGTCTCGGAGGACGGCGTCGAGGAATGGCCTGAGATGGGCAAGGACGAGGTGGCGGCGCGGCTCGCCGCGCTCATCGCCGAGCGTTTGCAAGCCTGAGCGGCCGCCGGTCCGCAATCAGGCACGGGCCATGGTCTTGCAAGCAGCCTTGTGGTCGAGGGCATTTGACGCCAACAGCGCCGGCGGAATGCTGTCGCCAAATTCTCCATCCGCCGTGCCCTCAGCCTGTCGCCAATTGCGGCCGGCGTGCCGCCAAAGCCATCTTCAACGCCGCCAGGCAACCGACAATGCCAAGTGGCACGAAGGCCAGGTACAGCCAGCCGGCGACGTGCGCTGCTGCCTCGCGGTTCAGCCCGTCCGAAAAGCCGCTGGCATTGGCGATGATGCCGGCCATGGCGGCGCCCACGGCGTAGCCGATGCGCTGCATGGTCGGCACGGCGGCCGAGGCGATCGTCTGCTCGCCGTCGCGGGCCGAGGCGACGATGATGCGGGTCAGGAAGGGCCATGACACGCCGAAGCCACCGCCTTGCAACAAAGCGCAGAGCAGGATCACCGGGATCGAGCCGGCGGGGATGGCATAGGCGAAACCGGCGAGGCCGGCTGCAATCATCAGCGCGCCGATGACGAGGATCTGCCGTTCGCGCTGCAGCGGCGCATTGGCGACGGCGATCGACAGGATTGACCAGGCGATCGATTCGGCGGCGATGATGTAGCCTGTGGTCAGGATCGGGATGCCGTGCAGCGTGGTAAGCAGAAGCGGCCCGTAGATGGAAAAAGAGACTGTCGCCACCGAGAAGGCGGCAACCATGCTCATGCCGCTGCCGACCGGCGAGCGCCATGAGAACAGGCCCGACGGGAACAGTCGCGATTGCGGCTTCATGGCGTCGACGAAAACGAACAGCGCCAGGCCGGCGAGGCCGAGGACCAGCAGCAGCGACGATCGAAGCAAGGCGACGTCGACGCCTGCGGTGGCGATCAGCACGACGGCGATGGCGAGGCAGCCAAGTGCTGCAAAGGGGAAGGGCGGCGAGGTGCCGGCGGCGGCTTGCGGCTTCGTCGCTTCCGGCGTGTTCAGGACGATGAAGCTTGCCGATGCCATGGCGATGCCACCCAGCACGAAGACGCCGAAGGCCCAGCGCCAGGACAGGAGTTCGACCATGATCGCGCCGAGCATCGGGCCGCTGAATGCGGCGACGCCCCAGATCGCCGACATTATGCCGAACAGCTGTGGCCAGATGCTGCGGTTAAACAGCCGCTCGACCGAGACGAAGGCCAGCGACACCAGCGCACCGCCGCCGAGACCCTCGACCAGACGGCCGCCAAGAAACACCGGCATGGACGGCGCGGTGGCGCAGATCAGTGCGCCCACGGCATAGAGCAGGGCGGCGACCGTGACGTTGGAGCGTAGAGCGACATAGCTGACCAGCCGCCCGGCCGCTGCGCCGGCGACAATGGCGCCGAGCTCGTAGACGGCCAGCGACCAGCCGACGAACTGCACACCGGCGAGGTCCCCGACCATGGCCGGCATGACCGTCGCCACCATCGTCTCGTTGGTGGCGTGCAGCAGGATGCCGAGGCTGATGAAGCAGAAGCGCGCGAGGTCGCCGCTTGCCCACAATGCCCGCCAGTCGACCTTGTTGCTGGTGATTCCAGTCATTCTTTTACCCTGCCTTTGCATATCTCGATGCCGGCGCATGGCGCCAGAAGCCAGTCAGGCTTTCCGGCGGGGCCATGCGCGCTGTTTCAGTCAGGCGAGTTGTAAAACCTCAAGCGCAGTTGAGCTCAAGTGGCTTTTTATCGAAGTGCAAACGGTCGAGATTGGCCGGAAGCCTCTCCGCTTGATGCGCCGGTCAGTTCTCAATGCTGCGCAGCTGAAACTGGCTGACGCCGATCGCAATGTTGATACCGGTCTGCGTCTGCAGGCTGAGCGGCTGCAGGGTGAAGGCCTGCGAGGAGCCGCCGACCAGGAGATTGGCGCCGGCGCCGACCGCCGCGGTCACTTCGGCGCTGGCGCCGATATAGTCGCCGGCCAACGCGCCGGGCGCATAGATGTTCCTCAGCGGCGTCAGCACCAGCCATTGCATGACGGTCTGCTTGGTGGTGCCGATGTCGAGCCCGTATTTGTTGACGGCGCCGAAATAGGCTTCCGGCGAAAAGCTCTTGTCGGCCGGCGTGAAGGTGCAGCTCAGATCCTTGCTGGAGCCGAAGATGAAGCCGGTGCCGCCGCCGATGGCGCAATCGAGCACACCGAGTTCGATACCCTGGCCTTGCGCTTGGGCCTGGGCGGTACAGATGATGGTGATAGCGGCGGCGATGGCTGGTTTCAGCACGGCGGATCCCCCAAAAAGCATGCGGCGCGAAACAGTAACCTGTTCCGCGCCGCGCGTAGAGGGATCAGTCGATCCTTATTTGCCCATGCTTATTTGAACGAGTGGATCAGCTCCAGGGAGGTCACGGCGACCGCTACATTGACGCCGGTCTGCGCCTGGACGCTGAGCGGCTCCAGCACAAAGGCGCCGTCCAGCCCGCCGACCAGCAGATTGGCGCCGCCGCCGGTCACCACGCTCGCCTCGGCGTTGACGCCGTAATAATGGCCGGCAAGGTCGCCCTCGTCATGGCCGCGGGTGGCGGCCAGAACCGCCCACACCAGCTGGCCCTGATGCGTCTGGCCGAGATCGACGCCGAGCTTGGAGATCATCCCCGTGTATTTCTCGGACGGCCCATGGTGATAAGGGCGGAACGTGCAGTCGACGCCCTTGTTCGACGTGATGACGTAACCGACGCCGCCGTCGATGGTGCAATCGAGCGTGCCGAGCTGAAGCTTGCCGGCGCTGGCGGGAACGGCAAGCAGCGTCGTGGCAAGTGCCGCGGCACAGATGATTTTCTTGATCATGGGTCAGTCCTTTCGAAAATGCCTTCAACAACGGTTGAATGGCCCGGAGCGTTCCGCTGAAAACTTGGCGCGATCAAGGCAGGGGTTAACGCTTTGCCCCTGGTGGTTAAGATTGGGTGATAGTGGGGTTTTCTGGATACGCAATCTCAAGGGGAAGCGCTCTGCGCTTTCCCTTGGGAGAAACCGCTCACGCGGCGCACTGCATCAGGAATAGAACGTTGTTATAAAAGGCCGCCGATGGCGGCGCGGCGGCTGCATCTCAGCCGGCGGTGGCGCCCGATGTGCGCGACAGGCCGTCCTTGGCCGGCTGGTAGGTCGGGTCGAGATGGACGGCTTCGCGGTAGGCCTTCGAGGCCTTGACCTTGTCGCCGCGGCGCTCGTAGATCAGCGCCTGGTTGGACCAGGCTTCGGCGTTCTTGCCGTCGAGCTTGATGGCCATGTTGAAGTCGGAGAAGGCGTTGTCCTCGTCATTCATGGCGAGATAGGAGAGGCCGCGGCCGTTATAGGGTTCGGCCGCGTCCGGCGCCAGGGAGATGGCGGTCGAGAAATCCTCGATGGCAAACTTGTGCTGGCCCTGGCTTTGATAGATCAGGCCGCGATTGTGATAGGCGCGGGCATCCGTGGTGTCGAGCTGGATCGCCTTCTGGAAATCGTTGAAGGCCTGCTGGGTCTGGCCGGCCTTGCGATAGAGGTTGCCGCGGCCGATATAGGCGGCGTCATAATTTGCATTGATCTGGATCGAGCGGTTGTAGTCGGCAAGGGCGGCCGCCTGGTTGCCGAGGAAGCGCTGGATCAGTGCCCGGTTCGAATAGGCCTGGTAGAAATTCGGGTTGAGCTGGATGGCGGTGTCGAAATCCTTCAGCGCCGCCTGGTACTGGCCGCCACGGCCATAGGCCGAGCCGCGCACATTGTAGCCTTCCGGATCCTGCGGATTGCGCTGGATCACCGCCGACAGCGAGGAGATGTTCTCGCTCGAGCCTTGCGCCTTGTCAATGTTGTTGAATTCGCCGGTCGGAACGCTCTGGCAACCGGCAAGCACCAGGCCGGACATCAGGGCTGCCGCCAGGGCCAAACCGCGCATTGTGGTTCTGCACTCTACGCCGATTGCGTTCATGTCTGCCCTGTCCTCACTTCAGCCGCGCCGTCCAGGTCCCCCTCCGGGCCGGGTCACAGATTCTCGTAACGCAATCTAGAACGCCGTTTGCGCGTTCAAGGGAACGGCCTCCAACAGAATGGCGGCGCTCCAAACAAAAAGGTGGCGGCGATTCCGCATCGCGCCACCTCTGAGTATCCTTCGAAAAGGACGAAAAATTGGCGTCAGAACCGCGGCGGACGCGGAGCACCACCAGGACCACCGGCGGCGCCGGCAGCAACCGGGCGCGGCGTCATCGGCAGCAGGCCTTCGCGCTGGGCGCGCTTGCGGGCCAGCTTGCGGGCGCGGCGAACGGCTTCGGCCTTTTCACGGGCGCGCTTCTCGGAAGGCTTCTCGTAATGGCCGCGCATCTTCATTTCGCGGAAAATGCCTTCGCGCTGCATCTTCTTCTTGAGAGCGCGAAGCGCCTGATCAACGTTATTGTCGCGGACGAGTACCTGCACGGGCAATCCTGTCTTTCGGGTTTGATATCAACAGGCAAGTGGCCATAGCCACATGCCTCCGCGGCGCTTTACACCACGAATTGTGGCGGCTGATAGCAGAATCAGGCCGCGCTGTCCACACTGGAAATGAAGGACAACCGCCAATTTGCCACGGCAGCCCCGAGATAGGGCGCCAACTAGGCGCTGGCCAGATGGAGCCGTGCGAAATCCTCGAAGAATTCGCCGTAATCGCAGGTAATTTCCTCGCCGGCTGATATATCTCGAGTGGCGGTGGCGCCGCCATAATGCGAAAAATCCGTGTTCGGCCGCTCGGCGTGGTTCATGAAGCGGCCATTATCGACTTCATAGACCATGAAGCCGGGACGGTCGGGGCTCGGATAGGCATAGCGGTCGAGCAATTCCTTGAGGTGCGGCGGCGCCGCCTCGTATTTGTCCATCGGGATCAGCCGGTCGAAATCCGGATCGAGCCGCCATATCGAGGCGCCCTTCCTGATCGGCTCGGCGGCGAACACGCCGACGCCTTCGATTGCGCTCTGGGCGACATAGGTCCTGATCAGCAGCATGTCCGTCCTCCTCACCCGAAACCGAATCGCCAAATCGCGTGGAAAAAGCAAGTCCGGTTTCGGGTTCTATGGCTGATCGGCGCGGGCGATGACCCGCGAAATGCTTCACGTCCGGGTGATCGAGACGCCGCCATCGGCAAACAGCGCCGCTCCTGTGGTGAAGCTCGACGCATCCGATGCCAGGAAGAGCGCAGCGCGGGCGATCTCTTCAGGCACAGCGACACGTTTCAAGGCATGCAGGTTTTCCACGAAAGCGCGTGATTCCGGCGTCTTGAATGTTGCCGACGGCGTGTCGGTGCCACCCGGCATCAGCGCGTTGACCCGCACCCCCCTGGGGCCGTATTCGGCCGCCAGCACCTGCGTCAGGCCGATCAGTCCGGCTTTGCTCGCGGCATAGCTGGTCATGCCCGGCATGCCGACTGTGTGACCGACGAAGGTCGAGGTGAAGATCAGCGATCCGCCACCGCGTTCGACCATCGCCGGCACCTGGTATTTCGCGCCGAGAAAGGCGCTGGTCAGATTGGCGTCGAGCGTCTCGCGCCATCCGTCCAGCGACAGTTCCGAAATCGGACCCATCGTTCCGACGGAGCCGACATTGTTGAAGGCGATATCGAGCCCGCCGAATTTTTCGACGGCGAGATCGACGAGGGCTTTTGCATAGGCTTCGTCGCGGACATCGCCGGCAAGCGCGACTGCCGTGCCGTCGGCGTCCTCGATTTCGACGACCAGCGCATCGAGTTCGGCCTGGCGGCGGGCGGCGATGACGACCCTGGCGCCTTCTTCGGCGAAGAGTTTTGCGGTGGCGCGGCCGATGCCGGAACTGGCGCCGGTGACGATCGCTATTTTATTGGTGAGTGCGAACATTTTTTGCATCCTTTCATCGCGCCGGCTGTGCCGGCACCCGGGATGTTGATCGCAGTTCGGGACGGTGCTAGCCACCCGATACGTGCTCGACTTGCTGAATGGCTTCGCAGCGGCACAAGCGCCGCGCGCCGGACTATTGCTTCAGCAGCCAGCCGAGGCGATCGAGCGAAAATGCGTAGCTGATGGCGATGAGCAGCGTGATGACAACGCCCGTGGTCGTGTGACCGGCGGCATAGAATCCGGCTGCACCGCCAAACAGGATGGCCAGTTCAAGCACCAGCCTGACTGCGCCTGGTACAGGAACCGGCGCGCGTCCGGATCGGCTTGGGTCGCCGCGCACCGCAAAGGTTCCCCACAGCGCAGCTGCAATGAACGGCAAGGCCAAGGCGAGGACCCAGCGCCACCAGCCGCCGGAGAGGCTCCAGCCGGCAAAGCCGAGGCCAAGCAAGGCGGCAAGTTCCAGCAGGAAACGCAACGTCAGATTCCACCAGGCGTTGCCCATATTCGTCCTCCAGAGTCTCGCGATCGCCAGTGTGTCCGAACGCAGCCATGCCTGCCAGCCCGAGCAGGTCTTTTCCACCGCGGCGCAAAACGGCAAGCGCCGTCGCAAACAGCGCAAGGGTGGAAGCGCCGTTTCGCTAGTGATACACCTCGCGCGCCGGGGCTGCGTAAAATACCCCACCGCCATTTGCGAGGCTGGAACGTTGAAAAAATATTCGGTATTCGCCATCGCCCGCGAGGCCATGCGCGGCCACAAGGGCTGGGAGGAACAATGGTCCTCGCCGGAACCGAAGAAGGAATATGACGTCATCATCGTCGGCGCCGGCGGTCATGGCCTGGCCACCGCCTACTATCTCGCCACCGTGCACGGCATCACCAATGTCGCGGTGCTGGAAAAGGGCTGGCTAGGCGGCGGCAACACCGGGCGCAACACCACCATCATCCGCTCCAACTACCTTTACGACGAGAGCGCCGGCATTTACGACCATGCGCTGAAGCTGTGGGATGGGCTCTCCCAGGAACTCAACTACAACGTCATGTATTCGGCGCGCGGCGTCATGATGCTGGCGCACAATGTGCACGACATCCAGGTGCTGAAGCGCCATGTCCATGCCAACCGTCTCAACGGCATCGACAATGAATGGCTGACGCCTGAGCAGGCGAAGGTATTCTGCCCGCCGCTCAACATTTCCAGGCAGGCGCGCTATCCCGTCGTCGGCGCCGCCTTGCAGCGGCGAGGCGGCACGGCGCGTCACGATGCGGTGGCCTGGGGCTATGCGCGCGGCGCTTCGGCGCGCGGCGTGCACATCATCCAGAATTGCGAGGTCACCGGCGTCAAGCGGGCGGCCAATGGCGCGGTCATGGGCGTCGACACGACGCGCGGCTTCATCGGCGCCAAGAAGGTCGGCGTGGTGGCTGCAGGCCACTCCTCGGTGATCATGAACATGGCGGGCGTGCGCATGCCGCTGGAAAGCTATCCGCTGCAGGCGCTGGTGTCGGAGCCGGTCAAGCCGGTGGTGCCTTGCGTGGTGATGTCGAACACGGTGCACGCCTACATCTCGCAGTCCGACAAGGGCGAGCTGGTGATCGGCGCCGGCACCGACCAGTATGTCTCCTATTCGCAGACCGGCGGCCTGCACATTTTGCAGCATACGCTGGACGCCATCTGCGAGATGTTCCCGATCTTCACCCGCATGAAGATGCTGCGCTCGTGGGGCGGCATCGTCGACGTGACGCCCGACCGTTCGCCGATCCTGGCCAAGACGCCGGTATCAGGCCTCTACGTCAATTGCGGCTGGGGCACGGGCGGCTTCAAGGCAACGCCCGGCTCAGGCCATGTCTTTGCCCACACGATTGCCAAGGACGATCCGCATCCTATCAACGCGCCCTTCACCATCGAGCGCTTCCGTACCGGCCGCCTCATCGACGAGGCAGCGGCGGCGGCGGTGGCGCACTGATGATGGTGGAGTTGGCTGTAGCGGTGCCGCTGGTGCTGGCGGGGGAGCAGGACCTGTTCCATTTTCCGTCACCGGACGAGGTGCGGACGCAGCCGATCAGCCGCGCCGGCAACGAAGCCAATTGGCCGTTTTCGATCGACGCCGGCATTCTGGCATGCGTGTGGAGTGGTGGCCAGAAGGTGGTCATCTTCATGGAGAACAGGCCCTCCGATCTCGGCGAGGACGACACATTCGAGCCGCGCAGCGTCATCGTGACGACCGATCCGTTTCAGCTCACGATCGGCAACATGGCGTATCGCGAGCTGTTTCGCCCCGCCGCAAGCGTGGAGGAGCGCATTCGGCTCGTCGCGCCTTTTGCGGCGATGGGCCAGAGGCTTTGCAACCAACCGGCCGGCGCGCATGTCGGCCACGGCGAATTGTAGGAACGAACGATAATGCTTCTCATCCGCTGCCCCTATTGCGAGGAAGAGCGCCCGGAGCTCGAGTTCCGTAACGCCGGCGAGGCGCATATTGCGCGTTCGGCCAACATGGCGGGCGAGAGCGACGACGATTTTGAAAAGTTCTTCTTCATCCGCTCGAACCCCAAGGGCATCATCTATGAGCGCTGGCGCCACATCCATGGCTGCGCACGCTTCTTCAATGCGGTGCGCGACACCGTCACCGACAAGTTCGTCATGACTTACAAAGCCGGCGAGCCGAAACCGTCCAAGCTGCCCAAAAACTCCAACGAAATGGCTTCCAAATGAGCGGCGCGTTCCGCATTCCGAGCGCCGGCCGTCTCAGCCAGGCGAAGACCGCGCGGTTCTCTTTCGACGGCCAGTCTTACACCGGCATCGAAGGCGACACGCTGGCCTCGGCGCTGCTTGCCAATGGCGTGCATTTGGTGGGACGTTCGTTCAAGTATCACCGTCCGCGCGGCTTCCTGTCGGCCGGAGCGGAAGAGCCCAACGCGCTGGTCGAGGTCAAGCGCGACGCGGCACGCAAGGCGCCCAACATCCGCGCCACGGTGCAGGAGCTCTATGACGGGCTCGTCGCCAACTCGCAAAACCGCTGGCCGTCGCTCGCCTTCGACGTCGGCGCGGTCAACGACATTGCATCGCCGCTGTTTTCGGCCGGTTTCTACTACAAGACCTTCATGTGGCCGAAGGCGGCCTGGAAGAGCCTCTACGAGCCGAAGATCCGCGCCGCGGCCGGCCTCGGCGTTTCGCCTGACAAGCCGGATCCCGACCATTATTCGTCGCGCTATGCGCATTGCGACGTACTGGTGCTGGGCGGCGGTGCGGCCGGCATTGCGGCAGCGCTTGCCGCTGCCGAAACCGGCGCGCGTGTCATCCTCGCCGATGAACAGGCCGGCTTCGGCGGCAGCCTGCGTTTCGAGAGCGGTGCGAAGATCGACGGCCAGGACGGTTATGCCTGGGCGCAAGGCGCGGTGGCCAAGCTCACCGCCATGGACAATGTCCGCGTTTTGTCGCGCACGACGGCGTTCGGCTACTACGCGCAGAACTTCGTCGGCCTGGTCGAGCGGGTCAGCGACCATCTGCAAAACCCCGGCCACGATTTGCCGCGCGAGCGCCTATGGCAGGTACGCGCCAAGCGCGTGGTGCTGGCGACCGGCGCCATCGAACGCCATATGGTGTTTGCCGACAATGACCGGCCCGGCATCATGCTGGCCTCGGCGGCGCGGACTTATCTCAACCAGTACGGTGTCGCGGTCGGCAAAAATGTCGGCGTCTACACCGCAAATGACTCGGCCTACTCCGCCGTGATCGACCTGAAGAAGGCCGGCGTCAACGTGGCGGCGATCGTCGACCTGCGCGACCATCCGACCGGACCTGTGATCGAGGAGGCGAGGGCGCTCGGGATCGAGGTCAATTTCGGCCGCGCGGTGATCCGCGCCGGCGGCAAGTTGCGCGTGACCTCGATGACGGTGCAGCCGAAGAATGGGGGCGGCGAGCGCACCATTCCGGTCGACGCCATCCTGATGTCGGCCGGCTGGACGCCGTCGGTGCATTTGTTCTCACAGTCGCGCGGCAAGGTCGCCTTCAATGACGAGACCAAGCGCTTCGTGCCGGGCATCTATGCGCAGGACTGCGTTTCGGTCGGCGCCTGCAACGGTACGGATGGGCTCTCGGCGTCGATCGACGAAGCCTATGCGGCCGGCGCCAAGGCGGCGAAGGATGCGGGCGGCAAAGTGGCCAAGGGCGTTAAGCCGAAGGTCGACGCGTCGGAAAGCTGGTCGCGCGGCATGCTGGGCGCGGCGCCCGGCGCCGGGTCGGACAAGACGGTCAAGGCCTTCGTCGATTTCCAGAACGACGTCACCGCCAAGGACATCCGCCAGGCGGTGCATGAAGGCATGCGCTCGATCGAGCACGTCAAGCGCTTCACCACCAACGGCATGGCGACCGACCAGGGCAAGACGTCCAACATGCACGGCCTGGCGATTGCCGCCGAGACGCTTGGCAAGCCGATCCCCGAGGTCGGGCTGACCACATTCCGCGCGCCCTATACGCCTGTTACTTTCGGCGCGATCGTCAGCCATTCGCGCGGTCCGCTGTTCGACCCGACACGCAAGACCGCGATCCATCCCTGGGCCGAAGCGCAAGGCGCCGTGTTCGAAGATGTCGGCCAGTGGAAGCGCGCCTGGTATTTCCCCAAACCCGGCGAGGACATGCACAAGGCGGTCGACCGCGAATGCGTCGCTGTGCGCAGCAATGCCGGCCTGTTCGATGCCTCGACGCTGGGCAAGATCGAAGTGGTCGGACCGGATGCGGCCAGGTTCATGGAACTGCTCTACACCAATCCATGGGAGAAGCTTGAGCCCGGCCGCTGCCGCTATGGCATCATGCTGCGCGAGGACGGCTTCATCTATGATGACGGCGTCGTCGGCCGACTGGCGCCGGATCGTTTCCATGTGACGACGACAACCGGCGGCGCGCCGCGCGTCATGAACCACATGGAGGATTATCTCCAGACCGAGTTCCCGCATCTGAACGTCTGGCTGACCTCGATCACCGAACAGTGGGCGGTCATCGCCGTGCAGGGGCCGAAGTCGCGCGACATCATCGCGCCGCTGGTCGAAGGCGTCGACATGTCGGACGAGGCGCTGCCGCATATGTCGGTGCGCGAAGGCAAGATCTGCGGCGTGCCGACCAGGCTGTTTCGCATGTCGTTCACCGGCGAGCGCGGTTTTGAAGTCAACGTGCCGGCCGATCACGGCCAGGCCGTCTGGGAAGCGCTGTGGGCCGAAGGCCAAAAGCATGGCGCCGCCGCTTACGGCACCGAGGCGATGCACGTGCTGCGCGCCGAAAAGGGCTACATCATCGTCGGCCAGGACACGGACGGCACGGTGACGCCGAACGATGCCGGGCTCGACTGGGCGGTCGGCAAGAAGAAGACCGACTTCGTCGGCATCCGCGGCCTGACGCGGCCCGATCTGGTCGCCAAGGGCCGCAAGCAGCTGGTCGGCTTGAAGACCAAGGACCCGAAAGTGGTGCTTGAGGAAGGCGCGCAGATCGTCGCTGATCCGAAGCAGGCGATCCCGATGAAGATGATCGGTCACGTCACATCCAGCTACTGGTCGGAAAATTGCGGTCGCTCGATCGCGCTGGCGCTGGTTGCCGGCGGCCGCGACCGGATGGGCGACACGCTCTATGTGCCGATGCCGAACGGGGTGATCGAAGTGGAGGTTACCGGCATGGTGTTCTTCGACGAGACGGGAGGGCGCCTCAATGGCTAAGGCTGCTGCAAAGAAGACGGCCCCAGCTGCAGCGCCGTCCATCGAGCGCCGCCCGGCCCTGGCTGGACGCGTCGTTTCCGCAACGGATGTCAAGGTCGAGGTGCTGCCGCCGGCGGAGCGCATGTCGCTGCGCGCGCCGGAGGCTTCCGTCGCGGCGCTGTCGAAGGCGCTCGGCCTGACCTTGCCGAAGCAGCCGAAAACTTCGGCGTCGAAGACAGGGCGCACGGCGCTGTGGCTTGGCCCTGACGAGTGGCTGGTTATCGATGAGGCTGGCAAGGATCCGCTGGCCGATCGTGCTGGGGTTGCCGCATTGCATTCGGCGGTCGGCATCTCGCACCGCAACGTCGCCTTCGCCGTCACCGGCCCGGCGGCTGCCGCCGCGATCAATGCAGGCTGCCCGCAGGATTTGTCGCTCGAGGCTTTTCCGGTGGGCGCGGCGTCGCGCACCATTCTCGGCAAGTGCGAAATCCTGCTGTTGCGCACGGCAGCCGACGCTTTCCGGGTCGAGTGCTGGCGTTCCTTCTCGGACTATGTCTTTACTTTCCTGTCGGAAGCAGCCAGCGACGCGGCGGCGTAGGAACGTTTGACGGGTCAAGCCGTTCTGCTTCCCCCATCAGGGAGAACATACGATGCCGTCGAAAGCGCCGCCGAAGTCAGCTGGCAAGACGTCCGCCGTGCGCTCACTCGAACATGAGCAGCATCACGAGGTGACTGCCGAAGAAGAGGAACTCGAGGAAGGCCTCGAGGACACGTTTCCGGCCAGCGATCCGGTGTCGATCACCTCGACCGCCATCCCAGGCGCGCCGGCAAGACCCGGCAAGGCCAAGACGGTGCCGGGTCGCAAACCGCGCAAGAAATAACCCGTTCGGCTACGCCAGGTTTGAACTCAGGAAAAGCCGGCTTGCGCTGAGGAAATGGGGGCGCTGAGGAAAAAACGGGCGGCCGGGATTATCCTGCCGCCCTTAAATTAATCGTTGTGCTGTGGTCGAGCCCGATCAACTTAGAACGTGCTCGGCACGATCCATGGGTTGATCTCGATGCCGAGACGCGGGCTCTTGGCCTTGACGTCGGACTTTTCGACCGAGCCGGTCACGGCGCAATCGAGCTTGGCATTGGTCGTGGTGTCGACGCAGGTGGCGGCGGGGGCCTGCTTGGTCGAGTGTGTGTTGTTGGCGGCGAAAGCCGAGCCGGAGAGAGCCAGCACGGTGGCGAGAGCGAGAAGGGTCTTGTTCATGTCTGTCTCCATCGGTTAAATTCTTTTCGTACATGTACGATACAACGTACACATACGCCCACCGAGATGGGTTTTCAAGTCGAAAAGCGTACGCGTACGACAAATTTTTTTGAATGCCGAAAATTGCGGCGCACTGACACAGCCGAAGCTGTCAGGCCGGACGTTGAATTGGAGGGGCGGGGATGCTCAGCAGTCGACCGGGGTCTCGGTCAGCGGCGGCACATTCTGAGTGCTGAGCGTGGCGAGTGTGAAATCGCACATCCGCGTCACGAAAGCCTGCGGATCCCCGAAGGGGTAGAACGGGAACGTGATCAAAAGCGAGATGGTGCCGTGGCCGACTGCCCAAAGCATGGTGGCGATGGCGCGCGGATCGCCCTGCAGCTTGCCTGCAGCAACGCAGGCCTCGACCCTGGATATCAGCGCTTTCATCGCCGGGTTGGCCTCTTCCATGTCCTCATAGCTTCTGCCTTCCGGCAGCTTGGTCTTTTCGGTCATGAACACGGTGCGGTATTCGTTGGGGTTGCCGAGCCCGAAGGCGGCATATTCGGTCATCACCGCACGCAAGGCCTCGATCGGATCGTCGGAAGGATGCTCCTCGATGCGGCGGGCAAGTGTTTCGAAGGCATCCTCGGCCAGCGCAAACAGGATGTCTTGCTTGTCGGCGAAGTAGGAATAGACCGACATCGGAGCATAGCCGACCCGCTTGGCCAACTTGCGGATGGTCAGGCCTTCATAGCCCTCTTCCTTGACGAGCTTGTGGGCTGCGTCGAGCAGTTCGGAACGCAGTTCGGCCTTTTGTTTCTCGCGGCGTTTCTGAACGCTCAGTGGCAAGATCCGGTGCCTTTGGTTGGTTGTGCATGACTGAATATATACGCTGTACGGAAACGGGCAAGGGCGCTGTCAGGGACATCAAAAAGCGACCTCAAGCTTTCTCTCGAATAGTCGTGCCCGTCTGGTCCATTTCGCCGGCATCTATGTCACAGCATGTGTAACCTGGGCGCACGCAGGCAACATCGGACCGTTACAAACAAAGCCTATTTGGCGGCTCTGCAAGAAATTTCGGTTTTCGGGGGCCTCTATGGCTGCGATAGAGCTTTCGTCCGGGCTGCCGGGCGCACATCCACTTTCTCATGGCGCAAGGCTGGCGCTCAGGCGAGTCGTGATAGTCGCATGGCTGGCGATCGCAATCGGCTTCGCCATGGAAGCGCTTATTCTGACTGCCGGATTTGCGGCAGGTTCGCACCCGGCCCCGACCCAGGTTCTGATCGACTTGGCGCAAGGCGTGACCTGGTCATTCTTCGTCTGCGCCGGCGTCAGCCTCGGCACGGCGATCACCAAGGTGCGAGCCTCGCTTGGCGGCCTTATCGCCATGATCTCGGGGCCGCTGGCCATGGGCATCGCCAAAGGTACGCAAAAGGTGATGGTGAGCGCGCTTGATGTATCGGCAAAGCCCGTGATCCTGTCGCTCACCACGCTCGGTATGTTGCGGGCGATCGAGTATGGCTTGCTGGGCTGGATGCTGGCTTCGCTGGCATCCAAGGAAAAACCTCGCTCGCTGCATTTCATGCTGGCGGGTGCCTTGGCCGGCGCGGTGTTCGGCGGCGGGATCACGGCGCTGACGATCGAGACCGCCGCAGCCAAGGACATTGCGCTGGCATTGCCGCAGGCTGTCGCCACCGGCCTCATTGAGATCGTGTTTCCGATCGGATGCTCGCTGGTCGTCTACATCGCCCTGCAAGTCAGCCGGCACATGAAGTTCATTTCCAGCGATGCGCGCTAGAGCCGGATGATTTCAGGTCGAATTGACCTGAATCTGAATCCGGCTCTAAATCAAATAGATAGAGCATGATGTCGTCCGAAAACCGCTTCACACTTTTCGGCATCATGCTCTGTCTACAGACGGTGATCGGTTTGCGTCCTGTTTCCAGGCCGGTTGCCACCGCCTCCGTGTGGGCTTGCTCCCCGGTCGGGGAACGGAACTGATCCGATCTGTCATCAAATCGCGCCGACCACACTATCTCATTGTCTACTCAGGTTCGGTCGATCAGCTTGGCGGCAAGGTGCGACAGCAGCTTCACCGCTTCGCCATAGGTCCTGGCCTTTTCGGGATTGGAGGCGTTGCCGTCGAGCGCCCGTTTGTAGACGCCCTGACAGATGGCCGCCAAGCGGAAGAAGGAGAAGGCGAGGAAGAAGCTCCAATTGTCGATGCCGCCCAGCCCGCGCCGCCGGCAATAGGCGGCGACGTACGCGTCCTCGGAAGGAAGGCCGAGGGCGGCGCGGTCGACGCCGCCAAGACCGCGAAAGCCCGAGGCGTGCGGCAGGCGCCATTGCATGCATTGATAGGCGATGTCGGCGAAGGGATCGCCGAGTGTCGACAGTTCCCAGTCGAGCACGGCCAGCACTTTCGGCTCATTGTGCGCGAAGATCATGTTGTCCAGCCGGTAGTCGCCATGCACGAGAGATTTTCGGCCGTCATCGGCCGGAATATGCGTCTCCAGCCACGCGATCAGCAGGTCCATGTCGGCGACCGTGCCGGTCTCCGAGGCGCGGTACTGGCTGGTCCAGCGTGCCAGCTGGCGTTCGAAGTAATTGCCGGGTTTGCCGAAATCGCCGAGCCCGACCGCCTCGACATCGACGTCGTGCAGGGCGGCCAGGGTGGCGTTCATGGCATCGTAGAGGGCGGCGCGCTCATCGTTGCCAGCGGCCTCCGGCACTGCCGGATCCCAGAAGATGCGGCCGTCGAGAAAATCCATGACGTAGAACATGCGGCCGATCGGCGTCGCCTCCGCCGACAGATGCAGCATCGCCGGCACCGGCACGGCGGTGCCGGCCAGCGCCTTCATGACCGTGAATTCGCGGTCGACCTGATGCGCCGATTTCAGCAACTGGCCCGGCGGCTTGGCGCGCAGGACATAGCGGCCGCTGGCCGCGGTCAGCAGATAGGTCGGGTTCGACTGGCCGGATTTGAATTTTTCGATTGCGGAAAGCCGTGCAAAACCAGGGATGTGCGCCTCGAGGTAAGGGGCTAGCGCTGTCTGGTCGAGCGTATTGGCGTCGCTCATGCGGTCTCCGGCTCACGCTCGATCAGCGTCAGCGTCAGCCAGCGCGCGGTCAGCGCCGGCTTCTTCGAGCCTTCGATCTCGATGGTCACGTCATGCGCCGTCTGCACCCAGCCCGACGGCCTGACCTTGACGTCGGCCAGCACGAAGCGGGTGCGGATGCGCGCGCCGGTCTTCACCGGCGCCAGGAAGCGCAGCGAATCGAAACCGTGGTTGACGCCCATCTTGCCCTTTTCCAGCGGCGGCATGGTCTCGAAGGTCATCGCCGAGAGCAGCGACAACGACAGGAAGCCATGCGCGATGGTGCCGCCGAACGGCGTCTCGTTTTTGGCCCGCTCGGGGTCGCAATGGATGAACTGGTGGTCGTCGGTGGCGTCGGCGAACTGGTCGATCATGGTCTGTGTGACCTCGCGCCATGGCGAGACGCCGACTTCCTTGCCGACGCTGGCCAGAAGCACATCGAGACTGATCGGTTCCACTGCGGTGTCCTCCCCTTGCCGCCGACCGCGGCTCATTCCTTGAACAGTGTCAGCCCATGCTGCACCGACTGCCCGCCGTCGATCGGCAGGATGGCGCCGGTGACATAGGAGCCGGCGCGGCTGCACAAATAGAGCGTTGCGCCGCCGATGTCATCCGCCACGCCGATACGTCCGATCGGCACATGGCTGCCGACATGTCTGGCCTTTTCTTCGGTGCCGGTGGCAAAGGCGGTCATCCGGCTCTGGAAGGGGCCGGGCGCGAAGGCGTTGACGGTGATGCGCCGCGCCGCGAGCTCGATCGCCAGCGTGCGCGTCAGGTGGTGAACGGCGCCTTTGGACGCGGTATAGGAATAGGCGTCGTCGGCCAGCGGCTGCGTGCCCATCACCGAGCCCAGATTGATGACGCGGGCCGGATCGGCATCGCTCGCGGCGGCTTCCAGCAGCGGCAGCAATTCGCGCGTCAGATGGAAGACGGCGGTGACGTTGACGGCGAACACCTTGGCCCAGCCGCTATAGGGAAAATCCTCCAGGGAGGCACCCCAGGATATGCCGGCATTGTTGACCAGAATGTGCAGCTTCTCGGTGCGCGCCTTGACCTCGCTGACCAGCGCGGCAATGCCGGCTTCGCTCGAGACGTCACCGGCGAAACCTTCGGCACTGCCGGAGCCGCCGAGCCCGTTCAACTCAGCGGCGACCTTGATGCAATCCTTGCCCTTGCGCGAGGCGATCATCACGGTAGCGCCGGCCTGGACCAAAGCGGTCGCAACCATGCGGCCGATGCCGGTCGCGGCTCCCGTTACCAGCGCGGTCTTACCCGCGACTGAGAACAGTTCTTCCAGATAGCTCATCGCAATTCCTCCGCGCCTTTCTGCTCACGGTCCGGGGCGAAAGGGCTCGCGTTGACAAGGCTAACCGAAGTACGGTCATCCTTGCCACGGGTAAAGTGCCTGGATGCGTGAAAGGGTTGGAGACCGATGGCGGACATCAATCTCGGCATGACCGAGCGGCTGAAGCCGATCCACGCCCGCGTCGCCGCTATGGTGCGCGACGAGATCATGCCGCTCGATCATGAGTTTTTGAGCGAGGTCGGCAAGGGCGGCGACCGCTGGGTCTATACCGCGCGGCAGACCGAAATCCTCGAAGGGTTGAAGAAAACGGCCAAGGATCGCGGCCTGTGGAATTTCTGGCTGACCGGCTCCGAGCGCGGCTATGGGCTGTCAACCGTCGAATATGCCTATCTGGCCGAGGAGATGGGCAAGGCGCATCTCGGCGCGGAGACCTTCAATTGCTCAGCGCCCGACACCGGCAATATGGAGGTGCTGGAGCGCTATGGCTCGGAGGACCACAAGCAGGCATGGCTGGCGCCGCTGCTCGAGGGGAAAATCCGCTCGGCCTATCTGATGACGGAGCCGGATGTCGCCTCCTCCGACGCCACCAACATCGCCATGCGCTGCGAAAAGCAAGGCGGCGACTATGTACTCAACGGCGAGAAATGGTGGGCGTCGGGGGCCGGGGACCCGCGCTGCGCCATCTACATTGTCATGGTTCGCACCGGCGAAGCCGAGACGCAGCACCGCCGCCATTCGATGATCCTGGTGCCGTCCGGCACCAAGGGCGTGACCAAGCTGCGGCCGATGCAGGTCTATGGCGACGACGACGCGCCGCATGGCCACATGCATCTTCGCTTCGACAATGTCAGGGTGCCGGCCGGAAACCTGATCCTCGGCGAGGGCAGGGGGTTCGAGATCGCCCAGGGGCGGCTTGGCCCCGGCCGCATCCACCATTGCATGCGCGCCATCGGCCAGGCCGAAATGGCGCTGGAGCTGCTGTGCCAGCGCTCGGTGCGCCGCGAGGCCTTCGGCCAGCCCTTGGCCAAGCTCGGCGCCAATTTCGACATCATCGCCGAATGCCGCATGGAGATCGAGATGGCGCGGCTGCTCTGCCTCAAGGCGGCGTGGATGATCGACCAAGGCGATGCGCGCGCAGCCGCGCCCTGGATCAGCCAGATCAAGGTCATCGCACCGCGCGTCGCGCTCAAGGTCACCGACGAGGCCGTGCAGATGTTCGGGGCGCAAGGCATCAGCCAGGACACGCCGCTGGCACGCTCATGGACGCATCTGCGAACCCTGCGCCTCGCCGACGGGCCGGACGCCGTGCACCGCCGGCAGGTGGCGCGTACGGAGCTCAGGAAATACACGCAGGAAAAGGTCTGAGCGGATGAAGGCCATTATCGCCCGCGATTTCGCGCCGCTCGGCCAGCTCGTCCATGCCGACAATCTGAAGGAACTGGTCGGCTGGCATCTCGCCGGCAAGGTTTGGCCGGTCATCGAAGGCACTTATCCGCTGGCCGATGCCGCCGCCGTGCTGACGCGCGTGCTTGGCCGTGGCGCATCCGGCAAGCTCATCCTCAAACGTTAAGGAGCCCCGCCATGGCGATACCTTCAGACATGAGAGCACTGCTGCTGATCGGCGACGGCTACACCAGGACGCCCTCCGGCAGCGTGCTGGAGGCGATGGAGCCGTATCTCACGCTGGGCAGCATCGGCGTGCCGACGCCCGGACCGAGCCAGGTGCTGATCAAGGTCAGCCTCGCCTCGATCAACCCGTCCGACGTCATGTTCATCAAGGGCCAGTACGGTCAGCCGCGCGCCAAGGGCCAGCCGGCCGGCTTCGAGGGTGTCGGCACGGTCGTTGCCAGCGGCGACGAGCCCTATGCGAAAAGCCTGATCGGCAAGCGCATCGCCTTCACCACCGGCGTCACCAATTGGGGCGCGTGGGCGGACTATGCAGTTGCCGAAGCTGCCGGCTGCATTCCGCTGCTCGACACGGTCCGCGACGAGGATGGCGCGGCGATGATCGTCAACCCGCTCACGGCGCTCGCCATGTTCGACATCGTCAAGCAGACGGGCGAAAAAGCCTTCATCATGACCGCCGGCGCCAGCCAGCTTTGCAAGCTGATCGCGGGTCTCGCCAAGGAGGCTGGGTTCCGGCCGATCGTCACCGTGCGCCGCGACGAGCAGATTCCGCTGTTGAAGGAGATCGGGGCTGCCCATGTGCTCAACGAGAAGGCGCCGGATTTCAAGGCAGCACTACGCGATGTGGTCAAGGCCGAGCAGCCGCGCATCTTCCTCGATGCCGTGACCGGGCCGCTGGCCTCGGCGATCTTCGACGCCATGCCGAAGCGCTCGCGCTGGATCATCTATGGACGGCTCGATCCGGACACCACTGTCATCCGTGAGCCCGGCCAGATGATCTTCCAACACAAGCACATTGAAGGCTTCTGGCTGGTCGAATGGATGCGCCAGTTCCGCGACAAGCGCGGCCCGGCGATCATGGAAGCACAGAAGCGCTTTTCGGATGGGCGCTGGTCAACCGACGTGACGGCGGTGCTACCGCTGGATGAGGCGATGGCGAAGGTCCCGGCGGAGCTGGCCAAGCCGAACGGGAAGGTGTTTATCAGGCCGTGACTTTCTACCCTCCCCCTTGTGGGGAGGGTCGACGAAGAGCAATTTTGCTCTTTCGTCGGGGTGGGGGTCTTGGCTCCTACCTCTGTTATTCGCGGGAGCGCTGGACCGACGTTAGTTGGCGCTGCACCCCCACCCCGGACCTGCGGTCCGACCCTCCCCACAAGGGGGAGGGTAAGCGGAGCTACTCCGCCGGCTCGACATTGGCGTACGCCGCTTCCTCAAGCTCCCGCTTCAGCCTCGCTTCCTCATGCGTCTTCGGCGTGACGAAGCGGCCGAGCAGGAGGTAGGCGACCGGGGTCAGGAAAAGCGTCGAGACGGTGGCGAGACCCAGCCCGCCGACGATGACCCAGCCGAGCGCGATGCGCGCTTCGGCACCGGCGCCGGCGGCCAGCACCAGCGGGACCCCGCCGAGGATGGTGCAGATCATCGTCATCATCACCGGCCGCAGGCGGATGATCGAGGCCTGCTCGATCGCCTCGCGCACGCCGAGGCCGCGGTCGCGCAGCTGGTTGGCGAATTCGACGATGAGGATGCCGTTCTTGGCCATGACGCCGACCAGAAGCACGAGGCCGATCTGGCTGTAGGCATTGAGGCTGGTGCCTGACAAAAGCAGCGCAAAGATTGCGCAGGCAAGGCCGAGCGGGACCGTCGCCATGATGATGACGGCGCTGACGAAGCTTTCGAACTGGGCGGCAAGCACCAGGAGGATGATGACCAGCGCGAAGCCGAAAATGGTGATCATGGCGCTGTTGGTCTCGCCGAGCGTCGCGGCTTCGGCCAGCGGCAGGACGCGGCTGCCCGGCGGCAGCAGCGGGGCGGCGATCTGCTCGGCAACGCCGAGCGCGTCACCCAGTGCGAAATTGCCGTTCAGGTTCGAGGTGATCGCCACCGAAGGCTGCTGCTGTTCGCGGGTCAGCGACGGCGGCACGGCGCGCTCGGTCAGCGTGGCGATGGTCGACATTGGCACGAAGCGGCCGTCGGCGGTCTTCAGGAAGATGTTTTCCAGATCGGTCGGATCATTGATCGGGTTGGTGGTCGAGACCAGCTTCACGCCATAGCTGCGGTCGGCGATGTAGACATCGACGACATCGTTGCCGTCGAGCATCGCCTGCAAGGTGTTGGCGAGCCCTGATATGTCGATGCCGAGATCGGAGGCGCGCTCGCGGTCTATGGCCACCGCCAGCTGCGGCTGCGTCGGGTCGATGGAAAGCCGCGGCGTCTGGAAGCGCGGATCGGCCTGCATCCGGGCGATGATCTTCACCGCCGCGTCGCCGAGCGCCTTGCGGTCGTTGCCGACCAGCGCGAATTGCAGGCCGTTGCCGGCGCCGCGAATGCCGAGGCTATTGGCCTGCACCGGGAAGATGCGCACGGATGGCACCTGCCGGGTCAGCTGGCTTATCTGCGCCATGATCTCCTGCTGGCTGCGCGTGCGCTCGTCCCACGGCGCCAGCGTCATCACCATGAAGCCGGAATTGTAGGCGCCGTTCTGGCCGGCGTTTTCGAAGGTCGAGACGATCTCGCCGGAATCGCGCAGCGGCTGGATCAGCCGCTCGATCTTCTGCATCTGCTGCGTGGTGTAATCGAGGCTGACGCCTTGCGGCGCGTTGATGCGCAACAGCACGACGGCGCGGTCCTCGCTCGGCGTCAGTTCCTGGCGGATGGTGCCGAACAGGCTGAAGGCGACGCCCGCAAACAGCACCGCAACCAGCAGCACGATCCACGGCGCGCCGAGGCAGGCATGCAAGGCGCGCTTGTAGGCCGCGTTCAGCGCGCCACCGACGCGCGCGCCAATGCCGTGACCGCCTTCATGGTGGAGCGATGCGCCGGTCAACATGCGCGAGGCCAGCATCGGGCACAGCGTCAGCGCCACCACGCAGGAGAGCAGCACCGACATGGCGAGGACGAAGCCGAATTCGCGAAACAGGCCGCCGGTCTGTCCCGGCAGGAAGGAGATCGGCACGAAAACGGCAACGAGCGTCAGCGTCGTGGCGATGACTGCGAAGAACACTTCTTGGGCGCCGAGCACGGCGGCGGCACGAGGCCCCATGCCTTCGTTGCGCCGTCGCACGATGTTTTCCAAAACGACGATGGCGTCGTCGACGACAAGGCCGGTCGCCAGCACCAGCGCCAGAAGCGTCAGAATGTTGATGGAGAAGCCTGCGAGATAGATGGCGGCGATGGTGCCGATCATGGCGACCGGCATTGACAGACCAGGGATCAGCGTCGCGCGCCAGTCGAGCAGGAAGATGTAGATGACGATCAGCACCATGGAGATCGACAGGCCGAGCGCGATCTCGACCTCGTGCACGGCGCCGTTGACGAAGACTGCGTCGTCGCTGGTGATCTTGATCGACATGCCCTTGGGCAGGTTTTCCTGCAGCTTGGCGACGGCTGCTTTCACTCCGGTGGAAATATCCAGCGTGTTCGATTCCGCCTGACGGATGATGCCAAGGCCAATGCCGGTCTTGCCGTCGGAGCGCAACGAGGTCTGGCCGATGTCGGGACCGAGCGTGACGGTGGCGACGTCGCGGATGCGCGTCGTGCCGCCGATGATGATGTTTTCGAATTCTTCCGGCGTCGTCACATCGGCCGTGGTGCGGACGATGAGATCCTGGTTGGTGGTGGTGATCGAACCGGCTGGTGAATCGAAAGCGACCGAGGCAAGCGCTGCCCTCAGATCGGCGACAGTGAAGCCGAGGCTGGCGAGCTTGTTCTGGTCGACATCGATGCGGAAGATCTTGTCGCGGTCGCCATAGACCTGAACGTCGGCGACGCCAGGCACGGCAGCCAGTTCGTCCTCGATCTGGTCCTGGACGATCACCGTCATGTCCTGCACCGACATGGTGTCGGAGGTGACGGCCAGTCGCATCACGGCATCGGAATTGGCATCGGCCTTGACGATGCGCGGCGGGTCGGCGGTCTCCGGTATCATGTTGGCGACACGGCCGACCGCGTCGCGCACGTCGGAGGCGGCGACGTTCAAATCGACGCCGTCGTTGAACTCGATGGTGACGCGGCTCTGGCCGAAGGAAGAGGTCGACGAGATCGACTTGACGCCGGAGACGCGGGCGACCGCGCCCTCGATGGTGTCGGTCAGTTCACGGTCGACGGTTTCGGCGGCGGCACCCTCGAAGGCCGTCGACACGGTGACCACGGCGCGGTCGACATCGGGCAGTTCGCGGATTTCGACGCCATAGAAAGCGGCAAGGCCGGCCACTGCGATCAGCGTGTTCAGCACGAAGGCCATAACCGGCCTGCGGATGAAGAGTGCGGTGAAGCCGGTTTCGCTGGCGGTGCTGACGGGTGCAGTCATGAGCCTTCGGCAGCTTCCGCGGCGCGCTGATCCTGGCCGGCGATGCGGACCGCGCCGCCTTCGCTGACGCTCTGGGTGCCTTCGGTGACGACCATGTCGCCATCCTCGATCTCAGCGTCGATCAGCACCGTCTCAGTGTTGCGCTGGATGATGCGCACGGGAACGCGCCTGGCCTTGCCGTCCTCGACCTGCCAGACATAGGCGCCGTCGGAACCCCACAGGATTGCCAGCGGGCTGACGGCCGGATAGGTGTCGCCGGGGAAGCGCATGGTGATGCCGAACGACATGCCGGCGCGCAGCGAATCCGCCGGATTGGCGATTGCAGCCTTGACCAGCAGGGTGCGGCTCTTTTCGTCGATGTGGTTGTCGATGGCCGACACAGTGCCGGTATAGGCCTTGCTCGGATTGGCGATCGGCGTCGCCGACAGTTGCGCGCCGACCTTGACGGCGGCGGCGAAGCGCTCGGGCACCAGGAAATCGACCAGGATGGAGGAGCGGTCGTCAAGCGTGGCGATCGCCGACTGGCTGGTGACGTAATTGCCGGCCGATATCGGCAGGATGCCGACCGTGCCGGCGATAGGGGCGACGATCGAACGACGCTGCAAGGCGAGTTCGGCATCCTGCAGCGCCAGTTTGGCGCCGGCCAGCACCACTTGGGCATCGGCGACGGCGACCGGGGTCGCGGCGTTGGAGGCCCTCAATGATTTCACCCGCTCGAGCTTGTCCTGGGCATCCTGCAAGGCAAGCTTGGCACGATCTTGCGAGATCACCTCGGTCTCGGAATCGAGAACAGCGATGATCTGCCCCTTGTCGACGCGGGTGCCGGATTGGACGAGAAATTCAACGAGGCGCCCAGAGCTGTATGGGTTGACCGTCACCGAGGCGTTGGCGCGGCCGGTGCCGATCGCCTGCAGGCGATCGTTGATGGTGGCGGTGGTCGCCGGCAAGGCGACGACATTTGCCGGGCGGCCGGCAGCGTTGCGGCCGCCTGCCTGTTTTGTCGTGTCGACCGCACCGGTTGTGGCGGGCGCCGAAGCATAGGTCCAGTCGATGCCCCAGCGTGCTAGAACCTCCGGCGCGCCCGGGAAGAATCGCGCCCAGGCGAGGACAGCCGCGACCAGGATCACAAGCGCAAAAACGATCTGTTTCCAGGCGGCCATCGACACTCCGGTTGGCAAAACGTCTACCGGTTTCGCCAAGCAAAAAAACGCGCAGCGACGCACCCGGTATGTGCGAAGCCGCCGCAATATCATGGCTTTATGGCAATTCTGCCGCTTCCATGCACATTAAATCTGCGTAATTTTGCGCACTTGCGGCGGGGATTGAGCGTGTCAGCGCAGGCTTTCGAGGTCGCGGATGCGCCTGGCGCTGTCGGCCTCGAGCTGCCTGGTGACGGCGCCGATCAGCGTCTCGGCGACAACGAACAGAGCGGCGGAAGAGTCCCACGCCGAAGGCACGGCGGTGCGTCCGGCAATGACATGGCGGGCGAAGCGGGCGATCGGCGATAGCCACTGGTCGGTGAACAGCACGATCTGAACGCCGCGCTGATGCGCGGTCTGGGCAAAGCGGACCAGACTGTCCTGATAGCGCCTGATGTCGAAGATCACCAGCACGTCGCGCTTGCCCATGTCGATCAGCCGGTCGCGCCAGATGCTCTCCTGGCCGGCAAGGTGATAGACATCGGGCTGGATGATGGCGAGATGGGCGGCCATGTAGCGTGCCAACGGATCGGTGAAGCGGCCGCCGATCAGGAATGTCTTGCCGCGCCGGTCGGCAAGCCTTGCGGCGATGTCGGCAAGCTGTCTGTCGGAGAGATGCCTGAAGGTCTCGCGCATATTGTCCAGCGTCGCCTCCAGCATTGGCGATACTGCACCGCTTGGGGAGGCCGGGTTGAGCGTGCGCGATGCCGGCGACTGCAATTGCGCCGCCAGTTCGTCCTGCAGCGCCGACTGGAATTCGGGATAGTTCTGGAACCCCAGCCTGGAGACAAAGCGCAGGATGGTCGGCGACGATACGCCGGCGGCGGTCGAGAACTCGGCGACCGTCTTCAGCCCGATCAGCGGATAGTTCGCAATCAGTGTCTGCGCGGCGCGGCGCTCGCCGGCCGGCATCGTGCCGATGCGGTCCGAAATCAGTTCGGCAATGCTGGAAATCATCGTTTTCCCCACCCCTGAGCCCGTCCAGACCGCTTCCCCGAAATCGCATTTGACAAAGCCGGACAAACTGTATGAAATCATCCACAGGGACGCAATGAGGCAAAATACGTAACATAAGATACAGCGCTCCCCAGGGGACGGCAGACTATGGAGAGAGCACGGCCCGCCAGCCTTGCATCGTCTGATACCGTAGGGGTGACGAACCCCGGCGGGTCCAGCCCTTTCGTGCTGACCTGCGACCACGCTTCCAACTTCCTGCCGTCCGAATTCGGCACGCTTGGCCTGCCGGCCGAGGACCTCTCCCGCCACATCGCCTGGGACCCCGGCGCGCTGCCGGTGGCGCGCCGCATCGCGACCGCCCTCGATGCGACGCTCATCGAAACCCGCATCTCGCGCCTGATAATCGACTGCAACCGTCCGCTCGACGCACCGGACCTGGTGCCGCCGGTCAGCGAGACGACGGCCATTCCGGGCAATGCCGGCCTGTCGGACAGTGAGCGCGCCGAGCGCATCGCTTTGTCGTGGCGGCCGTTCCACGACACGATCGCATCGATCATCGACGACCGGCAGGCGCGTGGGCAGGACACCCGGCTGGTGTCGGTGCATTCCTTCACGCCGGTCTACAAGGGCAAGAACCGGCCCTGGCATATCGGCATCATCCATGATGACGACCGCCGGCTGGCGTCGCCGCTGATAGCGGCGCTGCAGCGGCTCTCCGGCGTCACTGTCGGCATCAACGAGCCCTATTCGCCGGCCGACCGCGTATATTTCACTTTGGAGCGCCATGCACGCTCGCGCGGCCTTGCCTGCGCAATGATCGAAATCCGCAACGACGAGATCTCCGGCGAGACCGGGCAGCGGAAATGGGCGGATCTGCTCACGGGCATTTTTTCTGACCTGGAACCCGAGGAGGCCAAGGGTTCCCGGCGACACGCAATGGGAAAGTCAGTTCAATCGGCCAGCTAGAAAAACAGGGGACGAAAATGGCAGGACCGGACAAATCAGACGCTGAAAGATCGGAGGATGTAAAAACCCTCCATAGCATGGGCTATGCCCAGGAGTTGGCTCGCCGCATGAGCGGCTTCTCGAATTTCGCAATTTCCTTTTCGATCATTTGTATTCTGGCGGGCGGCATCACGTCCTTCCCGCTGGCCATGGCGACCGGCAGCGGCTTCGAGGCGACTGTCGGCTGGGTCATCGGCGGCGTCTTTGCACTTGTCGTTGCCGCGTCCCTTGGCCAGATCGGCTCGGCCTACCCAACGGCCGGCGGTCTCTACCACTGGTCGTCAATTCTCGGCGGGCGCGGCTGGGGCTGGGCCACGGCCTGGATCAACTTGCTCGGCCTGGTCTTCGTCGTCGCCTCGGTCAATGTCGGCGTCTACGCGCTGTTGAAGGACCTTGTCTGGTCCGGCGTGTTCGGCAACGACGTCTCCGCGTGGGGCTATCAGGAGCAGGTGATCGGCGTTGTGATCATCACGGTCGCACAGGCGCTGATCAACCATTTCGGTATCAGGCTCACCACCATGCTGACGGATTTCTCGGGCTACCTCATTCTGGTCGTCGCCGTCGTGTTGACCGCGATGTTCCTGATCTGGGGCGCAAGCTGGGATTTCTCGCGGCTCACCACCTTCGTCAACAACACCGGTGATCCAGGCGCAGGCTACGTTCCGACCGCACGGACGGCACTCGTCGCCTTCCTGATCGGCCTGCTCTACCCACTCTACACCATCACCGGCTTCGACGCTTCGGCCCACACGTCCGAAGAGACCCACAATGCCCGCGTGGCGGTGCCGCGCGGCATGATCCATTCGGTCCTGTGGTCGCTGGTGTTCGGCTTCGTCATGGCCGTTTCGTTCGTACTGGCCAGCCCCGATCTGGCAGCGACGGCCAAGGATGGCGCCAATGCCTGGTTCAATCTCTTCAACAAGCTGCCGGCACCATTCCTGCTGAAGAGCATCATTGCCATCGCAATCGTGCTGGCGAACTTCATCTGCGCTCTCGCCGGACTGACGTCGACCTCGCGCATGATCTTTGCCTTCGCGCGTGACGGCGGCCTGCCCGGTTCGTCGGTGTGGAAAACCGTCAGCCCGACATGGCGCACGCCGGTGGCGGCAATCTGGCTCGGAGCGGTGCTCGCGGTCGCAGCGACATTGTACTCGCCGGCTTTTGCCGCACTGGCGGCCGGCTGTGCATTGTTCCTCTACGTGTCCTACGCCATGCCCGTGGCCGCCGGCCTGCTTGCCGAGGGCAAGAGCTGGACCGAATTCGGCCCGTTCCGCCTCGGCATCTGGTCCAAGCCGTTCGCCGTCATTACGGTGCTTGGCGTTCTGGTGCTGATGTATGCCGGCATCCAGCCGCCCTTCGACATCCTGATCAACTATGCCATCGGCCTGATCGTTCTGCTCATGGTGCTGTGGTTCGGCATCGAATCGCGCCGCTTCAAGGGCCCGCCGATCGGCGCCGACATTGCTCGCCGCGCTTCGGAGATCGCGGCCGCGGAAGCAGCCGTCGGCCAGACGGCAGGCTAACAGCAAAGACTAGATGCTCCGGCCGGCGCAAGCCGACCGGGGCAGGGCCGGCCAGCTAAGAATGCAAAGGGGACTACAATGGCAGCACCGGGTTATTCAGACACAGACAAGGCGGAAGACGTAAAGCACCTCCATTCCATGGGCTACGCCCAGGAACTTGAGCGGCGGCTAAGCCGCTTCTCCAACTTCGCCGTTTCCTTCTCCATCATCTGCATCCTGTCGGGCGGCATCAATTCGCTGGCGCAGGCAACGTCGGGCGCCGGCGGTATCGGTATCGGCATCGGCTGGCTGGTCGGCTGCTTCGTTTCGCTCACCTTCGCGGTCGCCATGTCGCAGATCAGCTCGGCCTATCCGACGGCCGGCGGCCTCTATCACTGGGGTTCGATCCTTGGCAATCGCGGCACCGGCTGGGTGACGGCCTGGCTCAACCTGCTCGGCCTGATCACCGTGCTCGGCGCCATCAATGTCGGCACCTGGACGTTCTTCATCGGCGCCTTCGGGCCGACGCTCGGCATCGAGGGTACGCTGACCAATCAGATGATCTTCCTGGTCATCATCACTGGCGCCCAGGCGCTGATCAACCATCTCGGCATCAAGCTGACTGCGAAGTTGACCGACTTTTCGGGCTACCTGATCTTCTTCGGCTCGATCCTGATTGCTGTCGTCTGCCTGTTCTCCGCCGAGACCTGGGATTTCAGCCGGCTCTTCACCTTCCACAACTACTCGGGTGAGGCCGGCGCCAGCGTCTGGCCGTCCGTCTCGAACGCCTGGGTGTTCGCTCTCGGCCTTCTGCTGCCGATCTACACCATCACCGGCTACGATGCTTCGGCACACACTTCCGAGGAAACCATCAAGGCGGCCTCATCGGTGCCGCGTGCGATGGTGATGTCGGTTATCTGGTCGGCGGTCTTCGGCTATTTGTTCCTGGCCGCCTTCGTGCTGATGATCCCCAACATGGACGACGCCGCCAAGCAGGGTTGGAACGTGTTCTTCTGGGCCTTCGACCAGCGCGTCAGTCCCGGCCTCAAGGAGTTCGTCTACCTCGTCGTGTTCATCGCCCAGCTGTTGTGCGGCCTCGCAACCGTCACCTCGGCTTCGCGCATGATCTTTGCCTTCTCGCGTGACGGCGGCCTGCCGGGCTCGTCGGCACTGGCCAAGGTCAGCCCGACCTATCGCACGCCGGTGGCGGCGATCTGGACGGCGTCGGTCCTGTCGGTGCTGTTCGTCTGGGGTTCGACGCTGGTTTCGGTCGCCGGTACTTCGGCCTACACCATCGTCGTGTCCTGCACCGTCATCTTCCTGTTCCTGTCCTTCACCGTGCCGATCGTGCTCGGCATGCTGGCCTGGGGCACGCCGAAGTGGGACAAGATGGGACCGTGGAACCTGGGCCGTGGCATCTTCATGCTGTTCGGGGTCCTTTCCATAGTGTCGATGATCCTGATCTTCATCATCGGCATCCAGCCGCCGAACGACTGGGCGCTGTACATCACCGTTGGCTTCTTCATCCTGACGGCGATTGTCTGGTTCGCCTTCGAGCGCAATCGCTTCCAGGGCCCGCCGCTGGGCGACATCATCGCGGCGCGTCAGGCAGCGATCAAGGCTGCCGAACAGGCTGTCGGCGAAACCGGCCACTGACGTCACCATCATGGCCATGGCCGGCGTGCAGCCGGCTATGGTTTCGTCCTCAACGACCAAGCACTGGAGTGCCAAAGGAATGGCCGGAAATTTCTCGTTCGATCAGTTGAAGAAAGCGGTCTCCAGTGGCGAGATCGACACGGTGCTGGCCTGCATCGTCGACATGCAGGGGCGGCTGGCGGGAAAGCGTTTCCTGGCGCAGTACTTTGTCGATTCCGCCCATGACGAGACGCATGGCTGCAACTATCTGCTCGCCGCCGACATCGATATGGAGCCGGTGCCGGGCTACAAGGCGGCGAGCTGGTCGAAGGGCTATGGCGACTTCGTCATGAAGCCGGACCTTGCCACGCTGCGGCGGATTCCGTGGCTGGAAAAGACCGCGCTGGTGATCTGCGACGTGCTCGACCACCACACCCATGACGACCTTCCGCATTCGCCGCGCGCGATGCTGAAAAAGCAGGTCAAGCGGCTCACCGAACGCGGCTATATCGGCTACTTCGCCTCCGAGCTCGAATTCTACCTGTTCAACGAGACCTACGATTCCGCCCGCAAGAAGCACTGGCAGGGGCTCGACACCGCGTCGCCCTATATTGGCGACTACCAGATCGGCATCACCACCAAGGAAGAAGGTGTCATGCGCCGGCTTCGCAACGAGATGGAAGCGGCGGGCATTCCGATCGAAAACTCCAAGGGCGAATGGGGCCCGGGCCAGGAAGAGATCAATGTGCGCTATGCCGAGGCGCTCGACATGGCGGACCGCCACGTCATCCTGAAGAACGGCGCCAAGGAGATTGCCGAGTCCGAAGGCAAGTCGATTTCCTTCATGTCGAAATACAATTACGGGCTCGCCGGTAATTCCAGCCACATCCACAATTCGCTGTGGAGCGCCGATGGCAACACGCCATTGTTCTTCGACAAGAAGGCGGACTGGACTTTGTCCACGCTTGGCCAGCAATGGGCGGCTGGGCAACTGAAATATGCCAGGGAGTTTACCTGGTTCCTGGCGCCCTACATCAACTCCTACAAGCGCTTCCAGGCCGGCACCTTCGCACCGACCAAGATCATGTGGAGCGAGGACAACCGCACCGCCGGCTTCCGCCTGTGCGGTGAGGGCACCAAGGGCATCCGCATGGAATGCCGCATCGGCGGCGCCGACCTGAACCCCTATCTCGCTTTCGCGGCGCTGATCGCCGCCGGCCTTGCCGGCATCGACGAGAAGCTCGAACTGCAGAAGCCATTCGTCGGCGATGCCTACCAGGCCTCGCGCCTGCCGGAGATCCCGAAGACGCTGCGCGACGCCACCGAGACGCTGGCCAAGTCGAAGATGCTGAAGCAGGCGCTCGGCGACGATGTGCTCGAACATTATGTCCACACCGCAAAGTGGGAGCAATTCGAATACGACCGCCGCATTACGGATTGGGAACTGCACAGGGGGTTCGAGAGGTATTAAACTTTATACAGCTTTAATGTTGACACTGTAGTGAAGTTAGTACCATATGGTACCTGTAACTGCAGTGCGCTACATTGAGGAGTTTGCAATGTCCAAATATGCGCCGCTCAAGGACTTTCTCATTGCCCAAAATGTCGATCGCGTTCCGATGTCATTCGCCGAAATCGAGAGAGTGCTCAATCTGCCGCTGCCCGCATCGAAGCAATACCCTGCATGGTGGAGCAACAATCCGAGCAACAATCCCATGACAAGGGAGTGGCTTGAGGCTGGGTTCGAAACCGAATCCGTCAATATAGGGAGTGGGAAACTGGTATTTCGCCGCGTTCGCAAAGTACCCATTTCGGCGCCGCCCAGTGGTAGCGTGCCTGCCGCGCCAAAGGAGGCGCGCGCGGATCGCCACCCCGGTTTTGGTTTCATGAAGGGCCTGATAACAATCGAAGCCGGATTTGATATCACCAAACCTTTCGATGACGAGCCATGGGACCGGGGCTATCTGGGCGGTGAGGCTGACGCGCGTGACGGCAAACTTGCGGTGCGTAAATGAGCGAAGAGCCAAACCTGCTTCTGGATACATGTGCGATGATCTTTGTCGCCAACGATAGTCTGATCGATCCGCACGCAAGCCGGGAGATTTCGGAAGCGGCCTATGACGGCCGTCTGTATCTTTCGCCGATGTCGGCATGGGAGATCGGAATTGGCGTAGCCAAGGGCCGGCTCAATCTGCCATTGGCGCCACTCGACTTCGTGGAGAGATTCATCGAGCGAATGTCGGCAAAGCTCAGCGCTATCTCACCAGCCATTCTGATTGCGTCATCCAACCTGCCCGGTCCGCCCCATAGTGATCCCATGGATCGGATACTGATGGCAAGTGCGAGAGCGTTGGACATGGTTCTGGTGACGCGTGACGAGCCCATCCTTCGCTATGGCCGCAATGGCCATCTGCGCACCCTAGCCTGCTAACTTGGAGTATCCTTTGGAAACCGTAAAACTCAAGTCGCCCATCGATGGTTCCATTTACGCCGAGCGGCCAATCGCGACCGACCAGGCGATCAATGCCGCGGTCGAGCGCGCCAAGGCGGCGCAGGAGAAGTGGGCGCTGACGCCGATCGTCGAGCGCGGCAAATTTATGCTGGCGATGCTCGAAGCGCTGGTCGCGATGACCGACGAGATCGTGCCGGAGATCGCCTGGCAGATGGGGCGACCGGTGCGCTATGGCGGCGAGTTCGGCGGCGTCAGGGAACGCACCAATTACATGGTCGAGATCGCTGAAGCCGCGCTGAAATCCGTGCCGGCATCCAACCCGAAGGACGGCTTCCGACGCTATGTGAAGAAGGATCCGCTCGGCGTCGTCATGGTGATCGCGCCGTGGAACTATCCCTATCTGACCGCCGTCAACACCATCGTGCCGGCACTGATGGCCGGCAATACCGTTATCCTCAAACATGCGGCGCAGACGCTGCTGGTCGGCGAACGGTTCCAGCAGGCGTTCGACAAAATTGGGCTGCCCAAGGGCGTGTTCCAGAATGTCGTGCTGAACCATTCCCAGACCGAAAAGCTGCTCGGCTCGGGCAAGATCGACCATGTCAATTTCACCGGTTCGGTCGGCGGCGGCCGCGCCATCGAGAAGGCGGCGGTCGGCACCTTCATGACGCTCGGGCTCGAACTCGGCGGCAAGGATCCGGCCTATGTGCTGCCCGACGCCAAGCTCGACCATGCGGTGGCCAATCTGGTCGACGGCGCCTTCTACAATTCCGGCCAGTGCTGCTGCGGCATCGAGCGCGTCTATGTGCATGAGAAGGTCTACGACCAGTTCGTCGAAGGTTTCATCGCCGAGACGAAGAATTATGTCGTCGGCAATCCGCTGGAACAGGCGACGACAATGGGGCCGATGGCGCAGGCGCGCTTTGCCGACCTGATCCGCGAGCAGAAGGCCGAGGCGCTGCGCAAGGGTGCAATCGCACACATCAGTATGAAGGTGGCTAACGACAAGGCCGGCTCGCCCTATCTGGCGCCGGAAGTGCTGACCGGCGTCGACCACCAGATGAGCGTCATGCGCGAGGAAAGTTTTGGCCCGATCGTCGGCATCATGAAGGTGCGTAACGACGAGGAGGCGATCGCGCTGATGAACGACAGCCCCTACGGGCTGACCGCTTCGATCTGGACCGGCGATATCGAGCATGCGGTGGCGATCGGCGACCGCGTCGAGACCGGCACCGTGTTCATGAACCGCTGCGACTACCTCGATCCGGCGCTGGTCTGGACCGGCGTCAAGGACACCGGCAAAGGCGTCGCCCTTTCGGCGCTCGGCTACGACAATCTGACCCGGCCGAAATCCTTCCATCTGCGCGAAGCCATCTGATTTTTTGAAAGACAAGACATGTCCAAGCTGATCTCCAAATGGAACTACCCGACCACCGTCCGCTTCGGTGCCGGGCGCATCAAGGAACTGCCTGAGGTGCTCGCGGCCACCGGCATTAAGCGGCCGCTTTTCGTCACCGATCCGGGGTTGGCGAAACTGCCGGTCGTCGCTTCGACGCTGAAAATCCTCGACGACGCCAAGGTATCCTATGGCGTGTTCTCCGAGGTGAAGCCGAACCCGGTCGATTCCAACCTCACCGCCGGGATCGCCGTGTTCAAGAAGGGCAAGCATGACGGCGTCATCGCCTTCGGCGGCGGTTCAGCGCTCGATCTCGGCAAGCTGATCGCGTTCCAGGCTGGCCAGACGCGGCCGATCTGGGACTTTGAGGATGTCGGCGACTGGTGGACGCGCGCCAATTCGGATGCCATCGCGCCGATCATAGCCGTGCCGACCACTGCCGGCACAGGCTCGGAAGTCGGGCGTGCCGGCGTCATCACCAATGAGGCGACGCACACTAAGAAGGTGATCTTCCATCCGAAGCTTTTGCCGGCAATCGTCATTGCCGATCCGGAACTGTCGGTCGGCATGCCCGGCTTCATCACCGCCGGCACCGGTATGGATGCGCTGGCGCACTGCCTCGAAGCCTATTGCGCGCCGGGCTATCACCCGATGGCCGACGGCATTGCGGTGGAAGGTGTGCGCCTGGTGTTCGAGAACCTGCCCAAGGCCTACGCCAACGGCAAGGACCTTGTCGCGCGCGCCCACATGATGAGTGCGGCCGCCATGGGTGCTGCCGCCTTCCAGAAGGGTCTTGGCGCCATCCACTCGCTGTCGCATCCGATCGGCGCGCTCTACGACACCCATCACGGCATGACGAATGCGGTGTTCATGCCCTATGTCTTGGCCTTCAATCGCGACTCCATCGAGGAGCGGATTGCCCGGCTCGCTGCCTATTGCGGCATCAAGGGTGGCTTCGACGGCTTTGCCAAAGCGATCATCAAGCTGCGCAAGGAATTGAAGGTGCCGCATGCGCTGCCCGATCTGATCAAGGGGCTCGACATGGACAAGAAGCGCAAAGGGCTGATCGCCGACATGGCGGTGGTCGATCCGACCGCCGGCGGCAACCCGGTCAGGCTGACCAAAAAGGCGGCGCTGACGCTGCTCGAGAACACTATCGCCGGCACTGTCTGAGGCGGTTTCTGCGCCGGACGTGATCTAAAAACGAAGGGAAAGGAAGGGCAAGGGGGCAAAAAGCAAGGCAATAAACCATTAGCCGGGAAATTAAGTCGAGGCTAATTGCTACAGCCGGTTAAAAAGAGTTAACTTTTCGTACCGCCGGGGGCCAGTTTCAAAAAGCTTTCATCTGGCTGTCATATGAAACCGATACCGCATCGCAGGCGTCCAGGACGCCAGTTCAACGGAGAGAACACATGTTCAAGTTCACAGGGAAAGTGCTTTCCCTTTCGGCCGTCGCCCTCATGGCGACCTCTGCTATCTCGTCGGCCCAGTCCATGGATGAACTGGTTGCCGCTGCGAAGAAGGAAGGCCAGCTCACGACCATCGCGCTGCCGCATGACTGGTGCGGCTACGGCGCCGTCATCGACGGCTTCAAGGCAAAGTATCCTGAGATCACCATCAACGAACTCAACCCCGATGCCGGCTCCGGCGACGAGGTCGAGGCGATCAAGGCCAACAAGGACAACAAGGGCCCGCAGGCGCCCGACGTCATCGACGTTGGCCTGTCCTTCGGCCCGACCGCCAAGGCTGACGGCCTGATCCAGCCCTACAAAGTGTCGACCTGGGACTCGATCCCCGACAGCGCCAAGGATGCCGATGGTTACTGGACCGGCGACTACTATGGCGTGCTATCCTTCCTGGTGAACAAGGACCTCGTCAAGGAAGCGCCTGCTGACTGGGCTGACCTGCTGAAGCCGGAATTCGCCAACACCGTGGCGCTTGCCGGCGACCCGCGCGCCTCGAACCAGGCCATCCAGGCCGTCTACGCGGCCGGCATTTCCGGTGGTGCGGCTGCCGGCGAAGCTGCTGGCACTGCTGGTCTCGACTTCTTCAAGAAGCTTAACGCCGCCGGCAATTTCGTGCCGGTCATCGGCAAACCGGCGACCCTGGCACAAGGCCAGACGCCGATCCTGGTGACCTGGGATTACAATGCACTTGCCGGTCGCGACACGCTGAAGGGCAATCCGCCCGTCGACGTCGTCGTGCCCAAGACCGGTGTCGTTGCCGGCGTCTATGTGCAGGCGATCAGTGCTTTCGCACCGCATCCGAACGCTGCCAAGCTCTGGCTGGAGTATCTCTACTCCGACGAAGGCCAGATCGGCTGGCTGAAGGGCTATTGCCACCCGATCCGCTTCAACGATCTTGCCAAGAACGGCAAGCTCCCGGCGGACGTGATGGCCAAGCTGCCGCCGGCCGAGGCTTACGCTGCCGCGGTGTTCCCGACGCTGGACGAGCAGGGCAAGGCAAAGGAAGCCGTCACCAAGAACTGGGATGCCGTCGTCGGCGCCAACTTCAAGTAAGGCTTGAAACCAACCGGGCGGCCTCGCGGCCGCCCGGTGTTCCTCGGAGACGGTAGCCGGCGCATGACAGATATCTCGCTTTCCGATCACGCAGTTGCCGGGAAGACCGCGCCCCCCAGCGAGGCGCGTGCAATGCGACTGCCGACGCAATGGCTCGGCGTTGCGCCATTCTTCATCTTCGCCATCATGTTCCTGATCCTACCCACGCTTTATCTGATGCTGGGTGCATTCCAGAACGATGCCGGCGAATTCACGTTCGAAAACATAGCAGCACTGGCGCAGCCATCGATTGTCGCCGCCTACTGGATCTCGCTCAAGGTCAGCCTTTCCTCGTCGCTGATCGGCGCCTTCGCAGGTCTCGGCATCGCCATCGCCATCGTGCGCGGCGGCCTGCCGGATTGGATACGTTCGGCGACGCTGACATTCTCCGGCGTGGCTTCCAATTTCGCCGGCGTACCGCTGGCTTTCGCCTTTATCGCCACGCTCGGCCGGCTGGGCCTTGCCACGGTGCTGCTCAACACCGTGTTCGGCCTCAACATTTATGCGCACGGCTTCAACATCCTATCGTTCTGGGGCCTGACGCTGACCTATGTCTATTTCCAGATTCCCCTAATGGTGGTCATCATCACGCCGGCGATCGACGGCTTGAAGAAGGAGTGGGGCGAGGCTGCGGCGACGCTTGGCGCCACCCAGACGCAATACTGGCGCATGGTGGTCATCCCGGTGATCTGGCCGAGTTTCCTCGGCACGGTCATCCTGCTCTTCGCCAATGCCTTCGGCGCCATCGCCACCGCCTATGCGCTGACCGGCTCTTCACTCAACATCGTGCCGATCCTGCTCTATGCGCAGATACGCGGTGACGTGCTGCACAATGCCCATCTCGGCTATGCGATCGCCTTCGGCATGATCGTCATCACCGGGCTGGCCAATGTCTTCTACATTTGGTTCCGGACGCGCTCGGAGAGGTGGCTGAAATGAAGTCCGGAAAATTCTGGGCCTGGGTCGTCTTCGGGCTGGGCGCGGCCTATTTCTTCATTCCGCTGATCGCGACGGTGGAATTTTCCTTGCGCATGCGGCGCGGCGCTTATTCCTTCGACGCCTATCAGATCGTGCTTGGCGACCCTCGTTTTCAGGCGACCTTTGGCTACTCAGTGCTTGCCGCCATCTTCACCATCATTCTGGGCGTGTTGATCGTGGTGCCCGCCGCCTACTGGATTCGACTGCGCCTGCCGCAACTGCGGCCGATCGTAGAGTTCATCACGCTGCTGCCGCTGGTCATTCCCGCCATCGTCATCGTCTTCGGCTATATCAGGATGTACGGTTCGAATTCGCCGCTGCCGTTCCTGGCGACCGACATGGGCACAAATGCCTTGCTGGTCATCGGCTATGCAATGTTGGCGCTGCCCTACATGTATCGCGCGGTCGATACCGGACTGCGCACCATCGACGTCAGGACGCTGACCGAAGCGGCGCAGATCCTTGGCGCCGGTTGGGGCACGATCATTGGTCGTGTGATCCTGCCCAATGTGCTGATCGCCGTGCTGTCGGGCGCCTTCCTTACCTTCGCCATCGTCATTGGCGAATTCACCATGGCCAGCTTGCTCAACCGGCCCGCCTTCGGCCCCTATCTGCAAAACGTTGGCGCCAACCGCGCCTATGAGCCGGCGGCGCTTGCCATCATCGCCTTCGCCATCACCTGGGGCTGTATGTCGCTGATCCAGATCCTGTCCCGTTTCGCGCCGAGATCGGCGAACCGCCCGAACTGATCGACAAAGTACTGATCGAAAGAAAAAGCCATGGCCGAACCATTCCTCTCCATCCAGCATGTGCGAAAATCCTTCGGCGCCACCACCGTGGTCGAAGATTTCAATCTTGATGTCGAGCCGGGCGAGTTCGTTTCCTTCCTTGGGCCATCGGGTTGCGGCAAGACCACCGTGCTGCGCATGGTCGCCGGTTTCGAAGAGCCGTCGGCGGGCAAGATCGTCGTCGCAGGCAAGGACATCACGAGGCTAAAGCCCAACCAGCGCAATGTCGGCATGGTGTTCCAAGCCTATGCGCTGTTCCCCAACCTGACGGTGGCGCAAAACATCGGCTTTGGCCTGAAGGTCGCCGGCATGCCCAAGGCGGACATCGACAGACGCGTGGCCGAGATGCTCGACATCATCAAGTTGCCGCAGATGGCAGACCGCTATCCCTATCAGCTCTCGGGCGGCCAGCAGCAGCGTATCGCGCTGGCGCGTGCCATTGCGCCGAAGCCGAAGCTGCTTCTTCTCGACGAGCCGCTGTCGGCGCTCGATGCCAAAGTACGTGTGTCGTTGCGCGAGGAAATCCGCTCGATCCAGAAGAAGCTCGGCATCACCACCATCTTCGTCACCCATGACCAGGAAGAGGCGCTGTCGATCTCCGACCGCATCGCGGTGATGTATGGCGGCAAGGCCGAGCAGGTCGGCACGCCGTTCGAGATCTACAACCGGCCGGCGACCAAGTTCGTCGCCAATTTCGTCGGCACGCTGAACGTGCTCGAAGGCAAGGTCACTGACGCCGCGGCCGGCACGGTGCAAGTCAACACGCAGGAAGTCTCGCTCAAGGGCAAGCTCAACGGCTCGAAGTCCGGTGACACCCTGTCGCTGGCGCTGCGTCCCGAGGCGATTTCGCTAGGGCGCCAGCCCGGTCGCGATTCAAGCCTGTCGGGCGAAATCTCCGAAGTGCACTTCCTCGGCTCGGTGATCCGCGTTCGCGTCGGCATCGGCGGCAACACGGTGTCGCTCGACACCTTCAACAGCCCGGCCACACCACCGCCGGCTGTTGGCGAGAAGGCGGAGATATCGTTTTCATCGAGCGACATGCTGGTGCTGCACTAGTAAAAGCAGCATCCCAAGGGAACCGAGACGGTCGAATCAGGCCAGCGCGATGAACGGCCGTATCCTGCCAAGGTCGGGCGTTTGCTGGACAATCAACAGCATCTTGCCATCCAGCCACTGCCCATGATGCCGCTTCGCCGCTACGATGGGCCATGGCGCTATTCGAACTTACCCTCATCCTGCTTCTGGCTGCCGTCGCGCTGACGGCGCTGTCGCGGCGGCTGGAAATTCCCTATCCGTCCCTGCTGGCTCTGGCCGGCGTCGCGATTGCCTTCGTACCCGGTGCGCCGACGATCGAGATCGATCCGGAGCTGGCGCTTGCCCTGTTCATCGCGCCGGTGCTTCTCGACGCCGCCTATGACACGTCGCTGCGCGACCTCAAGCGCTACCGGCTGTCGCTCGCGTTGCTCGCGCTAGGCGCCGTGGTCTTCACCACCGTGGTGGTTGCCTTGGTCGGCTGGAAGATGGCCGGCCTGCCGATCGCGGCGGCAATCGCGCTTGGCGCCATCGTCGCGCCACCGGATGCGGTGGCCGCATCCGCCGTGCTCAGCCAGTTCAAGGTACCGCACCGCATCACCGCCATCCTGCAGGGCGAGAGCCTGCTCAACGATGCCACGGCGCTGCTGATCTACCGGCTGGCGGTTTCGGCGGCGCTTGGCACGATCATGCTCAGCAACGCCGTTCCGGTGATCCTGCTGGCAACGATCGGCAGTGTGATCGCGGGCTATCTGTTTGGCCGCGTCTCGCTGCTGGCGCTCGGCCGCATCGAGGATGCGGCGAGCAGCACGGTGGTGCAGTTTGCCGGAACCTTCGCCGTGTGGATCATCGCCGACAGGCTCGGCCTTTCCGCCATCATCACCATCGTCGTCTATGCCATGACCATTGCGCGCAGGGCGCCGCGCCAGTCGTCGGCGAGACGCCGCGTCAGCACCTATTCGGTCTGGGAGTCGGCGGTGTTCGTGCTCAACGTGCTGGCTTTCGTGCTGATGGGCCTGCAGGCACGCACGATCGTTGGCAGGCTGGCCGGCGACGGGCAAGGCGAAGCATTCCTTTTCGCCGCAACGGTGCTGGTCGTCGTTATCGTCGCGCGCCTTGTCTGGGTGGCGAGTTACGTCGCGATCATCCGGTGGCTTGCCCGCTTCGGCAGCCAAGAGGCAAGGCGGGAATTGCCGACGTTCGGCGGCGCCGTCATTGTCGGCTGGTGCGGCATGCGTGGGTTGGTGACGCTGGTGGTGGCCATTGCGCTGCCGGCCGATTTTCCCGGCCGCGACCCGATCGTGCTTGCCGCCTTCGCGGTGGTGCTGGGCACGCTGGTGCTGCAAGGCATGACGCTGAAGCCGCTGCTGCGCTGGATCAACTTCGACCCCGATAGAACCGTCGACAATGAGGTGGCGCAGGCGCGCGTCGCCATCATGCAGGCAGCACTGGACGTGCTGAGCCGCAAGACATCTGCGGCCGCCGCCGTCGTGCGCGAACAGTATGAAGCGCAGCGCCTGATTGCGGAAAACCCGGAGGACGCTCAGGCCGCGACCGAATACGACCGGCTGCGCCTCTATGCCATCAACCGCCAGCGCGACACGCTCGAGGAGTTGCGCAGCAACGGCACGATCGGCGACGAAGCCTACCACCGGCTGGAGGAAGAGATCGACTGGGCCGAACTGGCGGCATCGCCGGCGGGCCGGTTCCAGCCGCTGACCACATCATAGACGCTGGCCCAGTTCCGCCGTCGTGCCGGTACATTGCAACCCGTCTGCCGAACCGCTACTGCCAAAGCGAAATTGAGCCGGATAAGCAATGAAGCTGGTCAGCTACAACATCCAGTACGGGTTCGGCGGCGATGGCCGTTACGATCTTTCGCGCTGCACCAAGCTGGTCGACGGCGCCGATATCATCGCGCTGCAGGAGGTCGAGCGGCATTGGCAGCGCACCAATGAGGACGACCAGCCGGAGCTGCTTTCCCGCCTGCTACCCGGTTACCACTGGGTCTATGGCCCGGCCTTCGACATGGATGCCAGCGAGCGCCGCGACGGCCGGCTCGTCAACCGCCGCCGGCAGTTTGGCACAATGCTTCTGTCGAAATTGCCGATCGCCTGGTCGCGGCTGCACGCGCTGCCGATGCGCCGCACGCTGCGGCCGCTCAACACGCGCAACGCCGCGCTCGAATGCATGATCCGCACGCCGGCCGGACCGGTAAGGGTCGTGTCGCTGCATCTCGCCCATATCGCGGCGGAGGAGCGTCTGGAGCAGATCGACTATCTCTTGGCCGAGCATCGCCGCGCGCCGTCCGAGGGCGGCCCGTGGAGCGGCGCGGACGATGAGCCTTCGCGCAACTGGACCAGTGGCGAGGCAGAGCCGGAAAACCCGACAGCTGCGATCTGGATGGGCGATTTCAACATGGAGCCGGGCAGCGCCGAATACAGCCGCATCGTCGGCAGCACGCCCTATCATCGCGGGGCAGCTTATCTCGACGGCTTTGTTGATGCCGCTGCCGTCGCTAGCGAGCCGGCTGCCGATTTCCACACCCATGTGAAAACGATCGACGGGAAAGTGGCAAAACGCCGGCTCGACCATTGCTTCGTCGGCGGTATGTTCGCGGACCGTGTGCGCTCGGTCAGTGCCGATATAGGCGAGATCGCTTCAGACCATTTTCCGGTCCGGATCGATATCGATCTCGAAACGCCTTTGAGCTCGGGAGATCGGTGAGCCCTCGATGACGCTTTTCGTCTTTTTCGCGGTGCTTGCCGCCGCCGCCATGCACGCGATCTGGAACGCGCTGGTCAAGGTGCATCTCGATCGCTTCCTGTCGATCACGCTGATGACGCTGGGCATGGGTTTTGCCGCACTGTTCGTGCTGCCCTTCGTCGAGTTTCCAAAGGCCGCGGTATGGCCCTTTATCATCGCCTCGGTGCTCTTTCACATGGGCTACCGGACCTTCCTGATCGGCGCCTACAAGGCCGGCGATTTCGCCCAGACCTATCCGCTGGCGCGCGGCACGGCGCCGCTTTTGACCGCCCTCGGCGGCGTTGTCGTGGTGCAGGAGATGCCGGCGCCGTTCGCCATCCTCGGCATCCTGCTGCTGTCGGCCGGCACGCTGGTGATGTCGTTTCGCGGCGGCGCGCATCTGGAGCGGATCAATGTGCGGGCGGTCGGCTTTGCGCTCGGCACTTCGATCTTCATATCCAGCTATACGCTCTCCGACGGCAGCGGCGCGCGGCTGGCCGCAACGGCAACGAGCTATGCCGCATGGCTGTTCATCTGCGATGCCACGTGGGCGCTGGTGCTGTGCCTCATCTTTCGCGGGCCCAAGGCGCTGCCCGTGCTGGCGCGTGACTGGAAGGCAGGCCTGTTCACCGGCGTGCTCAGCGGCGCGGCCTACTGGATCGTCATGTGGGCGATGACCAAGGCGCCGATCGCCTCGGTGGCGTCGTTGCGCGAGACGTCGATCCTGTTTGCCATGATGATCTCGGTTTTCGCGCTCGGCGAGAAGATGACAGGCTGGCGCGGCGCCGCCGCGCTCAGCATCGTCGCCGGTGTCGTGGCCCTCAGGCTGGGCTGAGATTCTGATACTTCAGCCGAGCACCGTCATCACCTGTCCGCGCCGTTCCGGACTGAAGCGGATGACGAGGATGATGCAGACGGCGACCACGCCGGCAAACAGCGCCAGCGCGTAGCCATAGCTGCCTCCAGACGCCTCGGCGATGCCGGCCTGGTAGGGACCGCCATAGGACGCCGCGAGATTGCCGGCCTGGTAGATGAAGCCGGGCAAGGTTGCCCGCACGGCGCCGGGCGACAGCTCGTTAAGATGCACCGGGATGACTCCCCAGGCGCCCTGCACCGCGACCTGCATGACGAAGGCGCCGATGGCCAGCATGAACGGTGTCGAGCTGAAGGCCCAGAGCGGAATCGAGGGCAAGGCAATCAGGCAGGCGAGCGTTATCGCGTTGACGCGGCCGATCTTCTCCGACAGTGCGCCGAACGCCAACCCGCCGACGATGGCGCCGATATTGGCGACGATGGTGATCCAGCTCACCGTGTGCGGGTCGAAGCCATGCTGCTTCTTGAGGAAGGTCGGGTAGAGGTCCTGCGTGCCGTGGCTGAAGAAATTGAAGAACATCATCAGCACGACCGCATAGACGGCGACGCCCCAGTGCTTCTGCAGCGTTTCAAGAAGGCCAGGTCTGACGGATTTCTGCGCCTCGACGAAGGCCGGCGATTCCGGCACATGCGAGCGGATGAAGAGCACGATCAGTGCCGGCAGGAAGGAGAGCAGGAACATGGCGCGCCAGCCGATCGTGTAACCACCGATCGTCTGCTGGTAGAGCACGCCGTAAACCACTGCCGCCAGAAGGTAGCCGGTGGGATAGCCGCATTGCAGGATGCCCGAGACCATGCCGCGGGCACTGGGCGGAATGGACTCCATGGCGAGCGAACTGCCCAACCCCCATTCGCCGCCCATGGCGATGCCGAACAGAGCGCGCAGCGCGAGGAAAATGCCGAGATTGGGCGAGAAGGCAGCCAGCGCGCCGATCACCGAATAGCTGACGATGTTGAGCATCAGAATGGGCTTGCGCCCATATTTGTCGGCCAGCCTGCCGAAGAAGAAGGCGCCGATGAAGCGTGTCGCCAGCGTCAGGAACAACGCCTTGGAGACTGCCGGGACGTCGGTGTTGAATTCGGCTGCGATATCGGTGAGCAGGAAGGTCAGAAGGAAGAAATCAAAAGCGTCGAGCGTCCAGCCGAGGAAGGAGGCGAGGACGGTTTTCTTCTGCTGCGCGGTGAGAGCCACGACGTTCCTCCTAAGCGCCCCCGGAGAACGATATGTTCCTTGGGGCGCAAAAGAGAACAGGCGTCAGCCGGCTTTCGAAAGAAGCGCGGTCACTTTTTCGTAATGTCGAGATCGAACACCATCAGCCCGTCGGTGCCGCCTTCAAGCGCTGCGACCAATCGGGCGCCGGCGCGCTGATGCGCTTCATGCACGAGATAGGCGTCGCGGGCGGCGGCATCGCGGAAGTCGATGGTGAAGGCATGGCTGAAGCCGCGCGCGAACGGCTCCGGGCTGACATTGGTGCTGAAATGGACCGTGTCCATGCCGTCGACAACAGAGCGCAGTGCTTCGAGATCGGCGTGGATTGCCGTGCGCTCGGTGGCGGGCACATCGCTGCGGAAGCGTACGAAGACGCAGTGTCTGATCATTGGTTCGTTCTCCTAAGTGGCTATGCGGCCCGATTGCCGGAGAACACCGCCGGCGGAAGCGGCTCGCGGCCGAGGATGATGTCGGCGCCTTTTTCGCCGACCATGATGGTCGGCGCATTGGTGTTGGAGGAAGGCACGCGCGGCATCACCGAGGCATCGCAGACGCGCAGGCCCTCGATGCCGCGCAGGCGCAGGTCCGGTGTGACCACCGCCATATCGTCATGGCCCATGCGGCAGGTGCCCACGGGGTGATGGTCGGTCTTGGCGGTGCGGCAGGCATAGTCGATCAGCTCGTCGTCGCTGGCGAGCGATGGTCCGGGCAGCACCTCGCGCAACACGTAAGGTGCAAGCGCCTTCTGCCGCATGATCTCGCGCGCAAGCCTGAGGCCCTTGATCGACATGGCGCGGTCATAAGGGTCCGACCAATAGTTGGGATCGATCAGCGGGTGGTCGGCCGGGTCGGCGCTGCTCAGCCGCACCGTGCCGCGCGAGCGCGGGCGCAGGAAGGCCGAGTTCAAGGTCACGCCGGGGTTCTTCAACCTCTCGACGCCGGCCTCGATGCCGGAGCCGAGTCCCAGATGGAACTGGATGTCGGGCGAGGCGGCGGTAGGATCGGCGTACCAGAAGCCGCCGGTCTCGAACAGGCTGGAGGCGACCGGCCCTTTCTTCAGCAGCAGATACTGCAAGCCGGCCCACGCGGTGCGGTGCAGCTTGGCGTAGTTGTCATAGGTGTGGTCGCCGGTGCATTCGGCGATGACGAACAAATCGAGATGGTCCTGCATGTTGGAGCCGACACCGGGCAGATCATGCACCGGCGTCACGCCGACCGATTTCAGGTGATCAGCCGGGCCGATGCCCGACTGCATCAACAGCTTCGGCGAACCGATGGCGCCGGACGAGACGATCACTTCGCGCTCGGCGCGCATGATGGTCTTCTCGCCGCCGGGTTTGTCGACGATCTCGACGCCGGTGGCGCGGCCTTTCTCGACGACGATGCGGGTGACCAGCACATCGGTTCGGACCGTCAGGTTCTTGCGGGCGCGGATGGGCTTCAAATAGGCGACCGAAGCGGATGAGCGCCGGGCGTCCTTCTGGGTCAGCTGGTAGTAGCCGACGCCTTCCTGGCTAGCGCCGTTGAAATCCGGGTTGAAGGGGATGCCCATCTCTTGGCCGGCGCGGAAATAGGCTTCGCAAATCGGCAGCGGCGAAATAGGGTTCGACACGCCGAGCGGCCCCTGGTCGCCGTGAAAATCGTTGGCGAAGCGCTGGTTGTTCTCGGCGCGCTTGAAATAAGGCAGCACGTCGCGATAGCCCCAGCCCGCGAGGCCCTCTTCCTTCTCCCATGCGTCGTAGTCGCGAGCGTTGCCGCGCGTGTATATCTGGGCATTGATGGACGAGCCGCCGCCGACCACCTTCGCCTGCGTATACCAGAAGACGCGGTCCTGCATGTGCCTCTGCGGCACGGTCGACCAGCCCCAGGAAGCGATGCCCTTGGTCATCTTGGCAAAGCCCGCCGGCATGTGGATGTAGGGGTGCCAGTCCTTGCCGCCGGCCTCGAGCAGCAGCACGGAGTTCGCTGGATCCTCGCTCAGCCGGTTGGCCAGAACGCAGCCGGCCGGGCCGGCACCTACGATGATGTAGTCGGTCATAACCCTATCCACCTACAGTCGAGGCACGGAGAGCGCGCCGTCGACATTGATAATCGAGCCTGTGGAAAAGCCGAGCTTGCCGGCGGCAAGCGTCGCCACCACGGCGCCGATGTCCGATGCTTCGCCCCAGCGTTTTGCCGGCACCAGGCCGCTGTCGATAAGCGCGTCGTATTTGGCTGATACGCTCGCGGTCATGTCGGTGCGAATGATGCCCGGCCGCAGTTCGAACACGCCGATGTTTTCCGGCGCAAGCCGTAGCGCCAGGTTCTTCACCCACATCGAAAGGCCGGCTTTCGAGATGCAGTAGTCGGCGCGTTCCGGCGAGGCCATATCGGCGCTGACCGAGGTGATGGTGATGATCGAGCGCGGATGATTGCTGGGAGCCGCCAGCATCGCCTTGGCGACGGCCTGGCTAAGGAAGACTGTGCCGCGCAAATTGACGTCCAGCGCACGGTCGAAATTCTCGGGCTTCAGCTCCAGCAGATCGCCGCGCACCACGGCGCCGATGCCGGCATTGTTGACGAGGCAGTCGATGCGGCTGAAGGCACGTATGGCGGCGTCGACGAGGGCCGTGTGATCCTCGAGGTTGGCGATATCACAACGGACATAGGCGAACTCCGCACCCCGTGCGGTGATGTTGGCGGCCAGTTCGTCCGGCGCTTGTTCGGCAAGGTCGGCGATCAAAATGTCGAAGCCGTCCCCGGCCAGCGCCTCGGCGCAGGCGAGCCCAATGCCGCGCGCACCGCCGGTGACGATTGCTGCGGGGCGGGTCATGCCGCGAGGTCCGTTCGGCGAATATGCTCGGCCACGCGCAGCGCCTGTGCCGCAATCGACAGCGCCGGATTCACGGCGGCCGAGTTCGGCAAAAAACTGGCGTCGACAACGAACAGGTTCGGGTGGTCGAAGGCGCGGCAGAAAGGGTCGAGCGGCGACGTCGCCGGATGGTCGCCCATTTTCACCGTGCCGCACTGGTGCGAGGGCGTGCGCTTGTCGAAGGGACGCGACAGCACGATGGGATAACCGCAGGCGCGGAAGTTCTCACGCATCACCCTGGTCAGCCCGTCCAGCGACTGCATGTTGGAGCGCCGCCATTGCATGACGATGTCCTTGCCGTCGACCATGATGCGGCTTTCCGGATCGGGTAGATCCTCGCACATCAGATACCAGTCGACGGCGTGACCGGCCATGTAATCGAGCGCGAATTTCGGCACGCGTTTGACGTTGGCCTTCAACATGTTGCCGTCGATCTTGCCGAGCAGCTGGACGTTGCCGAGCGGCTTGCCGCCTTTGCCGTCGGAGAGATAGTAGTCATTCAGCATCAGCGTCTTCTGGTAGACGCTGTCGTTCCTGCGGCGCGGATCGATCGCCAGCATGGCGCTCGAATTATGGTTCATGAAATTGCGGCCGACCTGGTCGGAGCTGTTGGCGAGGCCTTTACCGTCTGATGAAGGCGAGCGCAGCAGGATGACGGCGGAATTGACCGCGCCGGCGGACAGGATGACCAGCTTCGGCGCGACTTTCTTCAGCTCGCCATTCTGACGGTAGTGAACGGCAGCGATGCTTTTGCCGTCGGACGACGCTTCGAGATATTCGACATGGCAGCCGGTTTCGAGTCGGATATTGCTGTCCTTGAGTGCAGCCGTCAGCGGTCCGGTCTGCGCATCGACCTTGCCCTGGGCGGTATTGGGGAATGCGTCCCAGCCGGTCTTGCCCTCTTTCAGCCAGTTGTCGATGTCGACGCCGAGCGGCAGCGAGGCCGGATGCAGGCCGAGGGCTTTCAACTCAGCGCGGGCGCGGGCAATCGGCGCTTCGTCGGGCACCGGCTTGAAAGCATAGGGGATCGAGTGGAACGGTTCGGTCGGGTCCTCGCCGAGCGAGCCGCGGACGCGAAACAGCTGCTCGGCTTTCGAATACCAAGGCTCGAATTCATCGTAGGAAAACGGCCATGCCGGCGAGACGCCACCGAAGTGCTCCATGGCGGCGAAATCCTCTTTGCGGTAGCGGATCAGCACCGCGCCGTAGAATTTCGAATTGCCGCCGACATAGTAGTAATTGCCGGGGTTGAAGGCCGCACCGCCGGCCTCGCGCCACATCTCCTTCGGACGGTAGTGGCCGTCGACGAAGATGGAGCGCGTGTCGCGGGCATGCGGCGTTGCCGTCAAGGGCTCACCGCGCTCCAGCATCAGGATCGAGGCACCGCTGCCCGCCAGACCGGAGGCGATCGTAGCGCCGCCGATACCGGAGCCGATGATGACGATATCGGGGCTGACCATCTCGATCAGCGGATGCGGTGTTCGGTCGCCGGATCGAAGAACACGGCCTTGGTCAGGTTGAAGGCGAGCGGCGTGCTGGTGCCCGGCTGGATGTTGGCGTCGGCCCGCAACCGCGCCACCACGCCCTTGCCGCCGAGGTTGGTCACCGCGAACGTGTCGGACCCTGCCGGCTCGACCACTTCGATGTGCAGGTCGGCAGTGGCAATGTTGGAGGCGTTGCGTTCCGCACCTTCCGGATCGGTCAGCGCTTCCGGGCGCACGCCGAAGATGATCGGCTTGCCCTGGAATGCCGAAAGACCCGCTGGCGCGTTGGCCATCGGCAGCGTGATCGGCTCGCGCGCCTCGCGCTCCAACACGACGGACAGCGCATTGCCCGACGTGGCAATGGTCGCCGGGATCAGGTTCATCGCTGGCGAACCCATGAAGTCGGCGACGAACAAATTGGTCGGGTTGTTGTAGATCTCGGCCGGGGTGCCGAACTGCTGCACCTCGCCGTCGCGCATGACGGCGATCTTGGTAGCCAGCGTCATCGCCTCGATCTGGTCGTGGGTGACGTAGACGATGGTTGTGCCGGTGGTGGCATGCAGGCGCTTGATCTCGATGCGCATGTCAACGCGCAATTTGGCGTCGAGGTTGGACAAAGGCTCGTCGAACAGGAACAGCTTGGGGTCGCGCACCAGCGCCCGGCCCATGGCGACGCGCTGGCGCTGGCCGCCGGAAAGCTGGCTCGGCTTGCGCTGCAGGAGGTGGCCGATCTGCAGGACCTTGGCCACCTTGTCGATCGCCTTTTGGCGTTCGTCGGCCGGCACGCCGCGCATCTCCATGCCGAAGGAGATGTTTCCGGCCACCGTCATGTTCGGATAGAGCGCATAGCTCTGGAACACCATGGCGATGTCGCGCTTGGATGGGTGCAGATCGTTGATGGCGCGGCCGTCGACGCGGATTTCGCCCTCGGTGATCTGCTCCAGGCCGGCAATCGTGTTGAGCAAGGTGGACTTGCCGCAGCCGGACGGGCCGACCAGCACCAGGAAGCCGCCCTTTTCGAGCTCGACATCGATGCCCTTCAGGATCTCGACATTCCCGAAGCGCTTCTTCAGCCCATCAATTTCCAGAAAAGCCATGGTCGTTCCTTCCGAATTGATCAGCCCTTGACCGCGCCAGCCATCAGCCCGCGCACGAAATAGCGGCCGGCGACGACATAGACGATCAGAGTGGGCAGAGCCGCGATCATCGCGGCCGCCATGTTGACGTTGTATTCGACGACGCCGGTCGAGGTGTTGACGACGTTGTTGAGCGCCACCGTCATCGGCATGGAGTCGCCTGTGCCGGCGTAAGCCGAAGCGAACAGGAAGTCGTTCCAGATGTTGGTGAACTGGTAGATGACGGTGACGACGAAGATCGGCATCGAGTTCGGCAGCATGATGCGGCGGAAGATCTGGAAGAAGGAGGCGCCGTCGACCTGCGCCGCCTTGATCAGTTCGTTCGGGAACGCCTCGTAATAGTTGCGGAAAAACAGCGTGGTGAAGCCGATGCCGTAGACGACATGGACGAAGACCAGGTTGACCGTCGGATTGCCGAGACCGAAACTCGTACCCGTCGCATTCTGCAGCTTCACGCCGAAACGTCCCAAGCTGCCGAGAATGGTCGCCATCGGCAGCAGCACCGACTGGAACGGAATGAAGCAGGCAAACAGCATCAGCCCGAACACCAGCGTGGCGCCGCGAAAACGCCATTTGGTCAAGACGTAGCCGTTGAGCGCGCCGAGCATGGTCGAGATCAGTACGGCTGGAACCACCATCTTGATCGAGTTCCAGAAATAGCCCTTGATGCCGGCGCAGGTGAGGCCGACGCAGGTCTCGCCCCAGGCCTTCAGCCACGGGTCGAAGGTCGGCGCCGTGGGCAACGCCAGCATGTTGCCGTTCTGGATCTCGTCCATGGTCTTGAACGAGGTCACCAGCATGACGAACAGCGGCATCAGATAAAACAGCGCAAACAGCGCCAGAAGCCCGTAAATGACGATGCGGTTGAGGGTCTTGGTGCTCATGCCGCCGGAGGCCTTTTGGGAAGCAGCGGGGCGGGCAGGGGTGGCGACAGCGCTCATCGCGGCTTCTCCCGCAGTTCGGAATAGAGATAGGGCACGATGATGGCGACGATGGTCATCAGCATGATCACGGCACTGGCCGAGCCGACGGCCATTTCGTTGCGCTTGAAGGTGTACTCATACATGAAGTTGGACGGCAGCCAGGCCGAGCCACCGGGGCCGCCGCTGGTCAGCGCCACGACGAGATCGTAGGACTTGATGGCAAGGTGCGCGAGCACGATGAAGGCCGACAGGAAGATTGGCCGCAGCAGCGGAATGACGATGCGGCGGTAGAGCTGAAAGGTGGTGGCACCGTCGATCTGCGCCGCCTTCATGATCTCGCCGTCAATGCCACGCAGGCCGGCCAGGAACATCGCCATGATGAAGCCGGAGGCCTGCCAGACGCCGGCAATGACCACCGTGTAGATGACGAAATCCTTGTTCTTGATCCAGTCGAAATGGAAGCTCGTCCAGCCCCACTGATGCAAGGTCTGCTCAAGACCGAGGCCGGGGTCGAGGAACCATTTCCAGGCGACGCCGGTGACGATGAAGGACAGCGCCATCGGGTAGAGATAGATCGGCCGCAACACGCCTTCGCCGCGAATCTTCTGGTCGAGCAGGATGGCCAGGAACAGGCCGAGCGCCAGGCAGATGGCGATGTAGAGAAAGCCAAAAATGCCCATATTGACGATCGACGTGTACCAGCTCGATGGCGGGTCGGAGTCGAACGTCCAGCCCCACAGCCGTAGATACGCGCGTGGTCCGGTAATGACATAGGACGGGAAGGTCTTGGAATTAGTGAAGGACAGATAGACAGTCCACATGATAAAGCCATAGACGAAGACGATGGTGATGGCGAAGCTCGGCGCCAGCACGATCTTCGGCAGCGCGTCCTGCAATCGCGCGCGCACGGAGGGGCGAGACCGCTCGGGTGTCAGCTTGATCTGGGTCGTCGCTACACTGCTCATGAGGCTCCTCCCGTTAGGGTCGTCCGTGCTCTGCCGTCAGGAGGCAAGGCGGCCCCGTGCATACGGGTCTCTGGTCGGCATGGTGTTCAAGAGGGTTTCACCGTTTCACGGAAACGGCGAACCTCTCTAACTCTTTCTTTTACGCAATTCCGGCCGGAAAACCGCTCACACTTTTCCTGGAATTGCGCCAGCCGGCCAATCCTGAGGCGAACCTTCCCCGCCGAAGCGGGAAAGGTGTCTTGCCGGCCAGGGCTTACTTGGCGTCGTCGATTGCCTTGACCAGTTCGGTCACGGCTTCGTCCGAGGTCTTGATCTGACCGTGGACGAACTTCGAAACGACGTCCTTGTAGGCATTGGCGACCGCCGGAGGCGCGCCATAGCCCTGGGCAAGCGAGCCGAACAGTGTGCCGCCTTCGTTGGCAGCCTTCAGGTCGGCGATGCCCTTCTTGCCGCACGCGTCGAAGTCGGTGTCCGGAACGTCGGTACGGGCGGGAACCGAACCCTTGACGACGTTGAAGGCCGACTGGAAGCTCTTCGACAGGGTGGCGGTGGCCAACGCGACCTGGGCGGCCTTGCGGTCGTCCGGAACGTTGAACATGCCGAACATGTCGGAGTTGTAGACCACCGAGCCTTCCGTGCCCGGGAAGCGATAGCACAGGAAGTCGGTGCCCGGCGTTTTCTTGGCGGCGTTGAACTCGCCCTTGGCCCAGTCACCCATCACCTGCACCAGGGCATCGCCCTTGATGACCATGGCGGTGGCAAGGTTCCAGTCGCGGCCCGAGAAGTTCGGGTCGACATAGGTGACGAGCTTGGCGAGGTTGTCGAACGACTTCTTCATCGTGTCCGACTTGAGGGACTCGTCGTCGAGGTCGTTGAAGGCCTTCTTGTAGAACTCAGGTCCGCCGGTCGACAGCACAACCGAGTCGAACATGGTGGCTTCCTGCCAGTTCTGGCCGCCAAGGGCGAGCGGAATAACGCCAGCCGCCTTGGCTTTGTCGAGCAGGGCGACGAAGTCGTCGAAGGTCTTTGGCTCGGTGCCGCCGATCTTGTCCATCACCGCCTTGTTGATCCACAGCCAGTTGACGGAGTGGACGTTGACTGGAGCAGCGACCCACTTGCCATCATAGACGGAGAACTTCTGCAGGGCTGCCGGAACCGACTTGTCCCAGCCTTCCTTCTTCGCCGTCTCGGTCAGGTCGCCCATGACGCCGGCCGCCGCATAGTCGAGCACGGTGTAGCCGAGCATCTGCGACGCGGTCGGGTAATTGCCGGCCGCGACCATCGCCTTCAGCGCAGTCATGGCGGCGTCGCCGCCACCACCGGCCACCGGCACGTCCTTCCAGGCATAGCCTTCCTTGGCAAGGTCGCCCTTGAGGACGTTGAGAGCAGCCGCTTCGCCGCCCGACGTCCACCAATGCAGCATCTGCACTTCCTTGACGTCTTCGGCATGGGCCGAGAAAGCAAAGGCCGTCGCCAGAGCCGTTCCGATAAGCAGTTTGCGCAACATGTTCTACCTCCCTTGTTGCATTACACGACCGGTGGAAGCCCACCGGGTTCTTCCAAACTCAGCCGACCCACCAACCGGTGCGCTGGCCGCGATGAAACTGGATTGTCTTTTCCTCGGTATAATCCTCGACAGCGCGTTTGCCGAGTTCGCGTCCGATGCCGGACTGCTTGTAGCCCCCGAATGGCAACTCGGGAAAGCCTTCCATGAATGTGTTCACCCAAACGGTCCCCGAACGCACACCACGCGCCACCGACATACAAGTGTCGATTCTGGCGCTCCACACCCCTGCAGACAGACCATAGGGCGTGTTGTTGGCGATGTGCAACGCCTTTTCAATCGATCCAAAAGTCAGCACGGAGAGCACCGGGCCAAACACTTCCTCGCGCGCAATAGCCATGTCTTCGGTAACGCCGCGAATGATGGTCGGATCGAGGTACTGGCCGGCATTGGACGCCAATTGGCCGCCACCGCTATAGACATTGCTGCCGTCTTTTGCTGCTGCCGCAACGTAATCTGCGACCTTGGTCAGATGGTCGGCTGATATCATCGCGCCAACCTTGGTTCGGTCGTCGAGTGGGTCGCCGACCGTTACCTTGGCGGTCAGGGCCTTGACAGTGGCGAGGAAATCGTCGGCGATGGCTTCATGCACGATCAGCCGACTGCCGGCATTGCAGCATTCGCCGGCGTTGAAGAAGCCGCCGAACACTGCTGCGTCAGCGGCCGCCTCGAGATCGGCATCGGGGAAGACGATCTGGCCGTTCTTGCCGCCGAGCTCCATCGAGACTTTCTTCAGCGACTGCGCGGCAGAAGCCATGGTCATCTTGCCGACGCGGGTAGAGCCGGTGAACGACACCATCTCGACCAGCGGATGGCTGACCATCGGCCCCCCGACATCGGCGCCGAGGCCGGCCAGGATGTTGACGACGCCGGCGGGCAGGCCGGCCTGCATCAGGATGTCGCCGAGCACGAAGGTCGAGGCCGAGGTCATTTCGCTCGGCTTGACCACCGCGGTGCAGCCGGCGGCGAGCGCGAAGGGCAGTTTCTGGCTGACGATCAAGAACGGGAAATTCCACGGGGTGATGATCGAGACGACGCCGATCGGCTCGCGCAGCACCACGCCCAGCATGGCGTCGCCGAGATTGGCGTAACTCTCGCCGTGCAGCGTGCGGGCGAGCGAGGCGGCATAGCGCCAGATGTCGACGGCGCCGCCGATCTCGCCGCGCGCCTGGGCGATCGGCTTGCCGGATTCCAGCGCATCGAGGCGGGCGATGTCTTCGAGCTGGGCCTCGATCAGGTCAGCCGTCTTGAGCAGGATCGCGGCGCGCTCGGCCGCCTTCGTGCGCGGCCACGGGCCGGTCTCGAATGCCTTGTGCGCGGCCTGCATGGCCGCCTCCACCTCGGCCTCGCCGGCCTGCGCATAGCGCGAAACGGTGAAGCCATGGCCGGGGCTGTTGCGCGCAATCGTGCGGCCGTCACGGGCATCGACATGCTTGCCGTCGATCAGGAGCTTGTAAGCCTTCGGCGCCTTGGACGCCTCGGCTGGCATCGAAATGTTGAGCGGTGCGTTCATCATGCTTTTCTCTAGGATCTCGAAAAGGCCGGCTTCTGCTTGGCCTTGAAGGCGCTCACGCCGGCTTTGAGGTCGCCGGTCAGCGCAACGAAGCCGCTGGCGAGCGCCTCGGTGGCGGCCGCACTTTCCTCGCCTTCGGCGACTGCGATCATCAGCTTGGCGGCTTCGGTTGCGAGCGGCCCGCGCCCGGCGATTTTTTCGGCCCAAGTCCTGGCCTCTGCCAGCGCCTGGCCGGTCTCGACCACGCGGTCAACGACGCCGAGTGCAAGCGCGTCGGAGGCGGCAAAGAGCTCGCCGCCGAGCGCCATGCGGCGCACGATCTGGGCCCCAAAGCGGCGCACGGCGCGCTGCGTGCCGGACCAACCGGGGACGACGCCGATCGATGTCTCGGGAAAGCCGAGCTTCACCTGCGTTTCGGCGACACGGAAGTCGCAGGCGACTGCCAGCTCCAGCCCGCCACCCAACGCATGGCCGGAAAGCACCGCGATGGTCGGCTGCCGCAGCCGCGCCAGTCGGTCGAAGACGCGGTGGCCGTAGCGCACCCATTGCACCTGAAAGTCGGCAGCGCTCATCTCGCCCCAGGCCTCGACATCGCCGCCGGCGCAAAAGCCCTTGCCTTCGCCGCGGATCAGCGCGACGCGCACGCCTTCAGCCATTTCGGCTTCGTCGAGCGCTGTCTCGAGCGCGCGCAGCATTGGAATGTCCAGCGCGTTGAACTTCTCCGGCCGGCGCAGCGTGACGATACCGATGGCGCCGTCCTGCTCGAAGGTGACGAGGCGCTCAGCCATGCGCGCCTCCGAGAGAAGCGCCGCCATTCAGCGATAGGCCGATCGGCCGATCCTGGTACAGCGCCGCCGGTGTCACCTTGAGGTCGTTGGCGACGCCGAGCGGTGTTTCGGACTGCGCCAGCACATCGCGTTCGAGGTCGATGCCAGGCGCCAGTTCCGTCACCATCAGACCGTCCGGCGTCAGCTTCATCACGCAGCGCTCGGTGACGTAGGTGATGTCCTGGCCTTGTGCGACGGCGCGCTTGCCGGAGAAGGAGATGTGCTCGACCTCGTTGACCACCTTCTTCACCTTGCCTTCTGCATCGATGCGAATGCCGCCATCGGCGAGCGACAGTTTTGCGCCGGCATTGAAGAAGCCGGAGAAGACGATCTTTTTCGCCCGTGCCGTGATGTCGACAAAGCCGCCGGCCCCGGCGGTGACATGTGGCCGGGCCGAGAGTTTCGACACGTTGACGGAGCCATGGCGGTCGATCTGCAAGAAGGAGAGCAGCGAGGCATCGAAGCCGCCGGCCTGGAAATAGATGAACTGGTGCGGCGAGGGCATGATCGCCTCGGCATTGGAAGCGCAGCCGAACTTGAAGTCGAGCAGCGGCACGCCGCCGACGGCGCCCTGCTCGATCACCCAGGTGACTTTGCGGTGCTGGTCTTCCTCGAGAAGGATACGCGGCACGTTTGCCGAGATGCCGAAGCCGATATTGACCGCCATGCCGTCGCGCAATTCCATGGCGACGCGGCGCGCGATTACTTTCTGGACGTTCATCTCAGCGTTGCGGAAGCTGGACAACGGCCGGAAGATCTCGCCCGAAATCGCCGGGTCGTAAGGCGTCAACGTCGTCTGCAACTGGTCCGGCGCCACCACGATGTGGTCTACCAGCACGCCGGGCACGCGCACGTCATGCGGCTTCAGCGTGCCGTTCTCGACGACGCGCTTGACCTGCGCAATGACGATGCCGCCATTGTTGCGCGCGGCGAGCGCCTGTTCGAGGCCGCCCAAATAGGCGCCTTCATGCTCGTAAGTGAGGTTGCCGCGCTCGTCGGCGGTGGTGGCGCGGATGATCGAAACGTTGGGCACGATCGAGCGGAAATAGAGCCATTCCTCGCCGTCGAACTGCTGCACCGAGACGATCGGCTCGCTTGCAGCCTCATTCATGGCGCAGCCCTGGTGGCGCGGGTCGGCAAAAGTGTCGAGGCCGACCTTGGTCAGCACGCCCGGCCGCTTGGCGGCGGCCTCGCGGTGCATGTCGAAAAGGATGCCGGAGGGCACGTTGTAGGCGGCGACCGAATTGTCGCCGATCATCTTCCATATCTGCGGCGGCTCGGACGAGGAGGGGCCTGAGGGATAGGAGCCGCAGAGCGTGCGCTTCAACAAGCCGGGCTTGGCCAGATGGTCGATGCCCTTGATGCCATACATGTCGCCGGCGGCGATCGGATGCAGCGTGGTGATGTCTTTCGGATGGCCTTCGGCGTCGAAGCGCTCGCCGATGGCAGCCAGGACGGCGTCAGGGCAGCCAAGGCCGCTCGACGACGAGACGGAGACGGTCATGCCGTCCTTGATGAGGCTTGCTGCTTCAGCGGCGGAGACGAGCTTGCTCACACAACACCTTTCGGATCGATAGTGACGGCCTTGCCGGACTTTGCCGACTGCAACGCTGCTTCGGCTGAGGCCAGCGACCAGACGCCGTCCTCGCCGGTGGCGGAGGGCTGGCCTTCTCCACGCATGGCGGCATGGAACTGGCGCAGCGACCTGGCGTAGAGGTCTTCTCGGTCGAAGCTCAGTTCCTCCTCGCCTTTGGCGGTGCGTAGCAGCACCGAGCCGACCGGCTTCTGCGTCATCACATTTTTTGCGATCAGCGAACCTTCGGAACCATGCACCTCAAAGCCGGTATCGGCGAACTTGGTTGTGAAGCCTTCATGCGACTGGGCGATGATGCCCGACCCGAAGCGCCAGATGCACATGGCGCCGTCTTCCAGCCCGCTGCTGGCCATGCCGGCCAACTGGGTGAAGGCCGAAATCTCGACCGGGTCGTCGCCGAGCACGAAGCGCAGCGTGTCGGCATCATGCACGGTGATGTCGAGCACCACGCCGCCGCCGGCCTCAGGCTTGGTAATGCGCCAGCCCTGCAGGTTTTCCGGCAAATAGACGGAATGGAAGACGCGCGCGGCAATCGGCTTGCCGATATGGCCGGCTGATATGGCGTCGCGCATGGCGCGGTGGGCGCCGGCATTGCGCAGATGATGATTGGTGCCAAGCACGACACCGGCTTCCTTGGCGGCGGCGACCATTGTGCGCGCGTCGGCGCTGTTCAGCGCCAGCGGCTTTTCGCACAGAACATGCTTTCCCGCCTTGATCGCAGCCAATGCCTGTTCGAGATGCAGTTCATTGGTGGTCGAGATGTAGACGGCGTCGATTTCGGCGCCGAGCAGGTCGTCCAGCCTCGAGACGGCAAGCGGAATATTCTGTTCCGCGGCATAAGTCTTGGCGCGCTGCGGACTGGAGCTCATCACCGCCGCGATCTCGCCACCCTCTTGCGCGCGGATGGCGTTGATCATGAACTGTTTGGCGATCGTGCTGGCGCCGATCAGTCCCCATTTGACGCTCATGCCGCGTCTCCCATTCCTGCTGATGTGTCCTGGGCGCCGCGATCGGGACCGCAGCTGTCCCTGACGACCAGATTGACGGCGCCGATATGGTCCTCGGCATGCGTGATGCGCGACTGGATCATCTTCAGCATGACGTGAGCGGCGCGTTCACCGAGGCCGGGTGTGTCCACCGAGACGCTGGTCAGCGCCGGCATATAATGCTCGGCTTCGACCACGTCGTCGAAGCCGACGACAGCAAAGTCCGCGCCGGGCTCCAGCCCGCGCTTGCGCAGCGCCAGCATGACGCCGAAGGCGACGGCATCGTTGAAGCACAGTGCCGCCGTCGGCGGCTCGGCCATGGCAAGGGCGGTTTCCAGGCACGCGATGCCGCCCCTGCGGCTGGTCTCGCCTTCGACGACAAGCACGTCGCGCCTGGCAATGCCCAATGTTTGGCAAGCTTCACGAAAACCGCCCAGGCGCTCCTGATAGACGACCAGGTCGGAGGTGCCGCCGAAGAAGGCCAGCCGGCGATGGCCCTTGCCGATCAGATGGGCGGCGGCGAGATACGCGCCGCGATGGTTGTCAGGAGCGATCACCGGGATGCGGCTGTCCGGCAGGCGGCGCATGGCGAAGACGACCGGCACGCCCGCCATCTCGAGGCGACGGAAGGCGCCCGGCGTGGTGCCGCGTGCCGGTGACACGATCAGGCCTGCGACGCCCTGTTCCATCAGCGATTTCAGCACTTCTTCCTGGCGCACCGGGTTCTCCGCCGTGTTGGCGATGAAGGGCACGATGCCGGCCGACTGGAAGACGCGCTCCATGCCGACCGCCAGCTCGGCGAAAAAGGGGTTGGTGAGATCGTTGATGACCATGCCGATGACGTTGGAATGGGCTTTGCGCAGATTGGCGGCGCCGCGGTTGTAGACATAGCCGACATCCTCGATCGCCTTGCGAACCTTGACCGCGGTTTCAGGCCGGATCAGCCCTGAGCCTTGCAGCACAAGCGACACCGTCGATTTGGACACACCAGCCTCGCGGGCGATGTCCAGGATCGTTGCCTTGGCCCGGCTGGCCATGTCGGTGGTTTCCTCCGCTTAAATGGGCAAATCTATTGGAACGTTCTAATCACTCTGCCAACCGAGAGTCAATCGGGATTCTTGCGGAGATCGAAAAGGTGATGAATGTGGTTTCCTAGCAAGGACTCTTAGCCTTCTTCGGCATTTGGACCGGTTCAATCGCCGCAATCATAAAGGTTCTTGATTTATTGGAACGTTCCATTTATAGGATGCCGAAAACGGAGGTTGCCATGGATATCACCCTGCCTACGCAGAATGGCGACCGCGTCAGCTACAAGCTCGCGGGCAGTCCGGTCGAGCCCGTAATCGGTGCGGTTTTCCCGCGCATCGCCTATGCCGCGGCCCACGTCGTCGCCGATCCTTTCGCGATGACCGACCCCTGGTCGAAGCCTGCGGTCGATTGGGACAAGACGATGGCGTTTCGGCATCATTTGTGGCGGCTTGGCTTCCGCATCGCCGAGGCGATGGACACCTCCCAGCGCGGCATGGGTTTCGACTGGGCGAATGCGCAGGAATTGATCCGCCGCTCGATCGCCGAGGCGCGCAGCGTCGAAGGCGCAGACCTCTCCTCGGGCGCCGGCACCGATCATCTGGCGCCGGCCAATTCGAGATCACTCGAAGATGTGATCGCCGCCTATGAGGAGCAGTTCGCTTTCATTGAAGGCGAGGGCGGCAAGGCGATCATGATGGCCAGCCGGGCGCTGGCAGCGGTCGCAAAGGGTCCGGACGACTATATCAGGGTCTACGATCGCATCCTCAGCCAGGCATCCGGCAAGGTCATCCTGCACTGGCTGGGCGACATGTTCGATCCTGCACTGAAAGGTTATTGGGGCAGCGGCAATTTCGAGGCCGCGCTCGACACCGTCGTCGCCATCATCGAGCGCCATGCCGGCAAGGTCGAGGGGATAAAGATTTCCCTGCTCGATGCCGGCAAGGAAGTTGCCTTGCGCAACCGGTTGCCGGAAGGCGTCGTCATGTTCACCGGCGACGATTTCAACTATCCCGAACTGATTGCCGGCGACGGGAAGCGGCACTCGCACGCCTTGCTCGGCATATTCGGCGCCATCGCGCCAGTCGCCAGTGCGGCGCTCGCGAAACTGGCTGACGGCGACCGCGCCGGATTTGACGCGCTGATGGCGCCGACAGTGCCGTTGTCGCGCAAGATCTTCGAGGCGCCGACGGAGTATTACAAGGCCGGCATCGTCTTCATGGCCTGGCTCAACGGCCATCAGGACCATTTCGCCATGGTCGGCGGCATGCAGTCGGCGCGCGGCATCCTGCATTATGCCGACATCTTCCGCCTTGCCGACCAGGCAGGGTTGCTCGCCGATCCCGAGCTTGCGCTGGCCAGGATGAAGCATTTCTGCGCGGTTGCAGGTGCCTGAGAACGACACAATCGCTGGCTGAAACCTGTCCCCCGTATGGGGGATTTGCGTTCTCGCGCCAAATCTGTATTCGGTTGCCGGGATTGGATGCGGACGGAGCGGCAATGACGGAAAAAGTGGCGCTCATCACCGGGGTTACCGGGCAGGACGGGGCCTATCTCGCAGAATTGCTTCTGCAGAAGGGCTATATTGTCCATGGCGTCAAACGCCGCTCGTCCTCGTTCAACACCGAGCGCGTTGACGACATCTATGTCGATCCGCACGAGCGCGGTGCGCGTTTCTTCCTGCATTATGGCGACCTGACCGACGCGACCAACCTTATTCGCCTGGTGCAGGAGACACAGCCCGGCGAGATCTACAATCTCGGCGCCCAGAGTCATGTCCAGGTGAGTTTCGAGACGCCGGAATACACCGGCAATGCCGATGCGCTGGGAACACTCAGGCTGCTCGAGGCGATCCGCATCCTGCGCCTGGAGAAGTCGGTGCGCTTCTATCAGGCATCGACGTCGGAGCTTTACGGCAAGGCGCGCGAGGTCCCGCAAAGCGAGGCGACGCCCTTCCATCCGCGCTCGCCCTATGCCGCGGCCAAGCTTTACGCCTACTGGATCACGGTCAACTACCGCGAGGCTTACGGCATGTTCGCCGCCAACGGCATCCTGTTCAACCACGAAAGCCCGACACGCGGCGAGACCTTCGTCACCCGCAAGATTACGCGGGCCGTCGCCTCGATCCATCATGGCCTGCAGGACACGCTCTATCTCGGCAATCTCGACGCCAAGCGTGATTGGGGCCATGCGCGCGACTATGTGGAGGGCATGTGGCGCATTCTGCAGCACAGTGAAGCCGACGATTTCGTGCTGGCGACCGGTGAGGCGCATTCGGTGCGCGAATTCGTCGAACTGGCTTTTGCCGAGACCGGACGCACCATCCGCTGGCAAGGCGAGGGTGTCGATGAAGTCGGTGTCGATGCCGGTTCGGGCACTGTCCTGGTGCGCATCGATCCGCGCTATTTCCGGCCGACCGAGGTCGACCTGCTGCTCGGCGACCCCGCCAAGGCCAAAGCCAGGCTGGGGTGGTCGCACACTACCGGCTTCAGGGATCTGGTGGCGGAAATGGTGCAGGCCGATCTGGCGCGCACCGCCGGCGGCACGCGGCAGAACAGCCGTTCTGCGTGAGGCAGGTTCATGGACGCGACATTTGATCTGAAAGGCAAGCGTGTCTTCGTCGCCGGGCATCGCGGCATGGTCGGTTCGGCCGTCGTGCGCCGGCTGGCGAGCGAGGACTGCGAGATACTCACCGTATCGCGCGACGGGCTCGACCTGCTTGACCAGGCAGGGGTGCGGCGCTGGATGGCCGAGCACAGGCCGGATGCGGTGGTGATGGCGGCCGCCAAAGTCGGCGGTATCCTGGCCAATGACCGGTTCCCTGTCGATTTCCTGCAGCAAAACCTGGTTATGCAGGGCAATGTCATTGACGGCGCCTTTCGCAGCGAGGTCGGCAAGCTTTTGTTTCTCGGCTCGTCCTGCATCTATCCAAAGCTCGCGCCGCAGCCGATCAGGGAAGACGCCCTGCTGACCGGTCCGCTCGAACCCACCAATGAATGGTATGCGATCGCCAAGATCGCCGGGCTCAAACTGTGCCAGGCCTATCGGCGCCAGCATGGCGTCGACTACATCTCGGCGATGCCGGCCAACCTTTACGGTCCTGGCGACAATTTCGATCTCCAGTCCAGCCATGTCGTGCCGGCCCTGATGCGAAAGGCGCATGCGCTGGCGCTGAGCGGCGGCAACAGCCTCGAGGTCTGGGGCTCGGGCACGCCACGGCGTGAATTCCTGCATGTCGACGACGCCGCCGATGCCTTGGTCTGGCTGTTGAAGAATTATGCCGGCGACAGCCACGTCAATGTCGGTTCGGGCGAGGATGTCACCATTGCCGAGCTTGCCCAGACCGTCGCATCGGTCGCCGGCGTCGAGGCTGATATCGCCTTCGATACGACCAAGCCAGATGGCACGCCGCGCAAGTTGATGGATGTTTCGCGGCTGTTTGCGACTGGATGGCGCCCGCGCTACGCGCTTCGCGGCGGATTGGAACAGACATATGCGTGGTTTCTCAACCATATTGGGAAGGGTGGTGTCCGCCTCGGCGCGGCCTGATTCCAATTTTCCTTGAACCATTTCGCTGCCGCTGGCGACCAAGCGGTGTGTAGCAAACACGGTCCATCAAGGAGAACGTCAATGTTTATCACTTCAAGAAACGTCTTTCTCGCCGCCATCGCGGTTTCGGTGCTGGCAGGGTGTCAGACGGCACCGCCGAGGGAATGCGAGAAGACCAAGCCCGGTGTCACCTACAACGGCAAATGCTGCGGCATCGGCACACCGTGCCGTGAAGGCAACAACACCCCTCATGACAAGCCCGACAGGCCCGATCCGCGGCCACAGTGATCCGCGAGCCAGAAACGTCCCGGCACGTGCCGGGACGTTTCGTCCCCCGACAGGGTGGATTTACGGATCGGAAGGCCGCTACCCGGTTCCTTGCTGGCCGGCATTTTAATACGAAACGGGACGGCGGGGCAGTAGACGATGCGGTCGCGCAGATCGCGCGAAAACTTCCCGCCGGATCTGTACTTCAAGGGGCTGTTCGACTGTTCGAAGGGAAGGTCCCGGAGAAACTCAGATTTCGCTTTCCGTCGATGCGAAGGATGCTACTAAAAAAAATTCGAGATGCTCTTGAACTCATTTGGGGCGCCTCCTAATTCGATTTCCGCCAAGGCCATAAGGCTCGGCAAAAAATGGCGGCGCCGCACGGGGCGGCGTCCTTGTACCCATGTTGCTTCAAGGAGGATGTGGCTATGAGAACCTTTGATACCCTCTATCGGACCACCGTCGGTTTCGACCGGCTTTTCGACATGCTCGACAGCGGCACGCGTCCGGACTGGCCGCCCTATAACATCGAGAAGGTCGACGAGAACGATTACCGTATCTCGATGGCCATCGCAGGCTTCAGCCAAGATGAGGTTGAGCTGACCCAGCATGGACCCGAACTGGTCGTGGTAGGCCAGAAAGCTGATGATCAGAGCGGACGCCAGCTGCTGCACCAGGGCATTGCCTACCGCAGTTTCAGGCAGACGTTCAAGCTTGCCGACCACATGAAGATCAAGGCAGCCAAACTGGAGAATGGCCTCCTCTCGATCGACATTGTCCGCGAGATTCCCGAAGAGCTGAAGCCGCGCCGCATCAGCATCGGCGTGGGCGACACGCCAACGGCCGCCACTCAGATCACGCAAGACACGGACCGCGCGCGTAAAGCCGCGTAATCCTGTCGATCTGTCACACTTTGAACTGCGGGTCCGCCTCCCGGTTCCGGCCGGGAGGCTGTGATTGCGGAGAAACGAAGATGATCACTGCAGGACCTACTGGCGCGCCTCTGTCGCGCGCCTGCAGTTGGCCTGGACCGCGCAAACCATGAAACTCAATGGTTCGTTCAATTTGGAGGATCATATGAACGATCGGATGTTTGACAGCGCCGTTTTCGTGAAAAGCGGCGACAACCTTGTTCAGGAAATCACGTGTCTCGAGGACGCTCTGGAGTTCCTCTATGAATGGCCGAAGGACAGGCGCGGCCCCATTCACCAAACCGCATTGCGGGCCTGCCAGCGAGCTTTCGATAGCGATTATCCGCTTTCCGCAGCCAGAGACGCGTTCAGCGGTTTTGCGAAAGCAGCCAGAATCCTTGAGGAAGTATCCACGACAATGCCGTGGATGATGGGCAGAGGTGGCGAAGGCGGAGGAGTGACTGCCTAAAGCGCGTCGCGAAACGGATTCATGCGACACGCTTTAAGTCTTTGTTTTGATGCATGTCGTTGTCCCAGAACGGCGGCATACTTCTGGGTGACATGCATTAGGAAAGGAGGTCATGATGCTATCGAAACCTTTTGAAAAGCCAGTCCGGGTGTGGGTGGGATTGGGCTTTCCCCGCCAACTCAACACGGTCGCAGATGCCTATCAATTCGCAGCCGAATGGTGTGGCAACAGCCCGGAGCAGAGAGCTGCTATTCGCGCTTGCAAAGCCGCTCTGATTGGTGATGTGGAACCCGAGACAGCACGAGGCGTCTTCGTCGCGTTCGCTCGCAAGAAGGATATTCTTATGGAGGACGGCATCGAGCCTGCGCCTTCAAGGACGCTAAGCCCGCACCACGTCTAAAGCGCGTCGCGTTTGAACGGACTCAGACGACGCGCTTTAGGTCTTTGTTTTTATGCATGTCGTCGTCTCAAAACCGGGGCCACTTTTGAGCGCCATGCATTAGAATGTCCACAAACACGAGGCGGCTGCCACAAGCGGTGGCCGCCTTACCGGCTAAGTCGTCGAAGGGGTGCGCCAAAAACGGGCTTGGCTAAGTTATTGAAAGGATGGTGGGCGTGACAGGGATTGAACCTGTGACCCCTGCAATGTCAATGCAGTGCTCTCCCGCTGAGCTACACGCCCATCCGAAGCCGCGCATACACCATTTTTGGTCCAGCGCGTCAATAGCCGGAAAGGGAAAGAAAGGCTCGTTTTGTCGCGCCGCCGACGAAGCGGCGAGATCACACTGTGCGTGCTTCAGGCGGCCTGCAGCATTTTTTCGACCTCGTTGACGAGATCGCGCAGGTGGAAGGGCTTGGACAGCACCTTGGCGTCTTTCGGCGCCTTGGAATCGGGGTTGAGCGCGACGGCCGCGAAACCGGTGATGAACATCACCTTCAGGTCGGGATCGATCTCGGTGGCGCGGCGGGCGAGTTCGATGCCGTCCATCTCCGGCATGACGATATCGGTCAGCAGCAGGGAGAAAGGTTCTTCGCGCAGCCGCTCGTAGGCGCTGGCGCCATTGTCAAAATCGCTGACGTGGTAGCCGGCCCGCTCCAGTGCCTTGACCAGGAACCGGCGCATGTCGTCGTCGTCTTCCGCCAGCAGAATGCGTGCCATCTTGTCCCGTCCGAATCACCCCAGCCAAGCCTGCCGTCCGGCAAGCCCGTTAACCATCCTGTATATGAGGAGCTGACGGTAAACATCAAGTGAACGTTGGCGGCATTAATCCTGATTTGACGGGGTTCCTGACATGCCGAAATGCTGGACATGCGGCCGATGAGGTGGCAGTTTCCCATCATGATGCATTGCTGTTTCCGGGTTCGTTCAAATTGACGACGGCAGCCGAAGATTTTTCGGTCGTTCCACCCTTCGAAATCCGATCGGGCGCCGAGCAGCGCGTTCCCTTCGTCTTCAACTCACCGCATAGCGGCCGCTATTATCCAGACCGCTTCCTGGCCATGGCGCGGCTCGACCGGAACGCCATCCGCCGCTCCGAGGATTGCTATGTCGACGAGCTGTTCGGCAGCGCGGTGGCGCTGGGCGCGCCGATGCTGGCGGCGAATTTTCCGCGCGCCTATCTCGACGTCAACCGCGAACCCTGGGAACTCGACCCGCGCATGTTCGCCGAGCCGGTGCCGTCCTTCTGCAACATCCGCTCGGCGCGCGTCGCCGGCGGGCTCGGCACCGTGCCCAAGCTGGTGGGCGAGGGGCTCGACATCTATTCCGGCCGTCTGCCGCTGGCGGAGGCCGTCCAGCGCATAGAGGTGGTCTACAAACCCTATCACGAGACGCTGAAGCGGCTTTTGACCAGAACCCATGCCAGGTTCGGCTATGCCGTGCTGATCGACTGCCATTCGATGCCGGCGAGCATCAGGGTGGGCGACAGCGGCCTGCGGCCGGATTTCATCGTCGGCGACCGTTTCGGCATCTCGGCCACGGCGGCCCTGACCGAGACGGCGATCGGCCTGCTCATCGGCATGGGCTACACCGTCGCGCACAACAAACCCTATGCAGGCGGCTTCATCACCGAGCATTACGGCCGGCCGGCGCGCCATCTGCATGCGCTGCAGATCGAGGTCAATCGCGGCCTCTACATGAATGAGCGGACGTTCCAGAAATCGGCCGGCTTCGATGCGCTGGCCGACGATATGGCGCGCTTTTCGGCCGACCTGATGGCGATGCCCGACCACCACTTCGTCGACCTGCCGCTGGCCGCCGAATGACGCCGGAGCGGCGGCTGTTCATGCAATCCCGCGCTGGCCATCCCGCAGCGTAAAAAAAGACCGCATCGTTTGCACGACACGGTCGAAGTCTAGGGAGGAAACGCCCAAGGAGGGCATGGACAGGAAAACCTGTCCGAGAACAAATTTATTGTGCGATGCACAAATGTCAATCGATCCCACGCTTTTTTAATTCACTCTGATGTGAAAATGCGTTTCGATGGTCCCGATGTGTGACATTTCAGCAACGCTGATGTCTCTGATAAATCGATAAACCGGCTTGTTTTGGCGGGAAAGTGCCGGCAGACCGGGTTGGCACTCTGTAATGCGGGAGAATCACGTGGACATCAGCATCGATTTCATGCGCCGGATCGCGCAAGCGGCGGCGGCTGAAACCTTGCCGCGTTTCCGCGCACAGGGCGCCGTGGCCAACAAGGAAAAAGGCAGTTTCGACCCGGTCACCGAGGCCGACCGCGAGGCCGAGCGCGCCATTCGGGCGCTGATCTCGGCTGAGTATCCCGATCACGGTATCCTTGGCGAAGAACATGGCAGCGAAAACATCTCCTCAAGGCATGTCTGGGTGATCGATCCGATCGATGGTACCCGCGCCTTCATCTCAGGCCTGCCGGTGTGGGGAACGCTGGTCGGGTTGACGGTCGACGGTGACGCCGTCGCCGGCATGATGGCGCAGCCGTTCACCGGCGAGCTGTTCTACGCCAACGCTTCCGGCTCCCACTACGAAGGCCCCGGTGGGCCGCGGAAGCTGTCGACCCGCAAGAGGACGAAGCTTGACGAGGCGACCTTGTTCACCACCACGCCGGCGCTTTTCAAGGGCGAGGCGCGCACCCGCTACGACGCGTTCGAGGAACAGATCCAGCTCGCCCGCTACGGCGCCGATTGCTACGCCTTTGCCATGATTGCCTCGGGCAGCGTCGACATCGTCGCCGATCCCGGATTGAAACCCTACGACATCGTGGCGCTGATCCCGATCATCGAAAAGGCCGGCGGCGTCGTCACCACATTCGAGGGCGGTCCGGCGGAAAAGGGCGGCGACATCCTGGCCGCCGCAACGCCGGAGCTTCATGCGGCTGCAATGGCAGCCCTGCGGGGCTGATAGTCGACCCGATCAGCGCGGCTTGATCGAGCGCTGGAATTCCGCCGGCGTTCGCCCGTAGACCTGCCTGAACGCGGAGCTGAAATGGCTGTGGCTGGAGAAGCCGAGGTCCAGGCCGAGCGTGGTCAGATTGTCGTAGCGGCCAAGCAGGTCGAGCGCGCGCGCCAGCCGCAGGCGCAGATGGTAGCGATAGAGCGGCATCGCCTCGACCTGCTGGAAAACCTGCGTGAGATAAACCGGTGATACCCCGACTTCAGCGGCGATCTCGGCCAGCGTCCAGCGCCGCGAAAGATCCGAGGACAGGACGAGCTTGGCGCGATCGACCAGCTTCTGCCGGCCAGCGCTGGCGCCGGCGGCATGCGAGGTGCTCTCGCCGAGGGAGCGCCGCACCAGCGTCAGCGCCAGGGTTTCGGCCTCCAGCGTTTCGGCAATGTTGCGGCTCAGGCTGTAGCGCAGCACCGCCACCAGCGCCTGAGCCCGCGGGTCGATGCGGCGGCGCTGACGACGAAACGCCACGGCGCTGCCCGAGCGCAACTGCTCCTTCGGCGTCAGCTCCTGCAGTTGCGCCTCCTCGACAACGAGATCGAGGCAGGAATCGCCACCCTCGACGGGATGGCTGATCCGGTAGCCTTCGGCGTTGTTGAAGAACAACAACTGGTTGGCTTCGGCGACCGCATCGTTGCGGCCGACATGGCGCACGAAGACGCCGCGATAGGGAAACACAAGATGCGTGGCAGCGGTGCACTCTTCTTCGCTCTTGTGCCGGCATTCGCCGCTGCAGAGGACATCCCTCACCCTGACGGTGCCGGTGTCCAGAAGCGTCTGTACCGTGAACTGCGACATGGTGAGCTGAGACATGGCCGTTGCGTTCTACCCTTGCGCCGAAAGCTGCTCCGGCACATTAGGCGATTGGCTTGTCCAAACCTGTCAGGAGACTTCACCTGTCGGGCCCTTCGTACGGCCATGGCTCAGTCCCACAAACGGCGCATGTATTCGCAGTGAGCTTGGCTGCGCGACAGGCCGATGTCCTTGAGCTGTTCGTCGGTCATTTCGAGCAAGGCAAGGCGGCTTCGGCGCCTTTCCAGTTGACGGCCGATCCAGTTGGCCGCCGCGATGCCTTGTGTCCGCAAGGACCGCCGGAACGTCGCGGTTTGAGTTGTCGGCTGATGTGCGAGGCATTGCGCCGCCGCTGCATGATCGGGGCGCATCGCTCAGGCTTCCCCGTTGCCGGCCACTGATGCGCCGGCCACTGATGCGCCGGCTTCGTTCAGCGCAATCGCGCATTCCTCACAGCAGACCTCGACGGTCTTGCCGCCGACCTTGACGCGGATCGGATTGGCGTCCAGCTGGCAATCGCAGGCAGCGCAGGTTTTCTCGGTCATGACGTCATCTCCTTGGCGTTCGGTTCGACACGGAGAGATGAGCATTCCGGGGCGGCACCGGCTGTCAGAATCTTTAGCTCTTTGTGTGCTGCCGACGCTGCTCCTGACAGAAGGCTGTCAGCAGGCGCAAGCTCAAGGCGCCGCAACATGCAGCGCCGGTGGCATCAGGCTGTGGGGTCGTCGTTGCCGGGTATGAAGGCGTCGAAGGCGGCGAGCAACTGCTCGCGATAGACATCGGCCTCCTGCAGGATCTCGTGTTTCGAGCCATCGATCATCAGCAGCGAGCCGAGGCGCAGACGCCTGGCGTAGGCTTCCACGGCCTTGGTCGAGACGACCTGATCGGCGCCGGCGGCGATCATCAGCAGCGGCACCTGGATCCTGGCCATGAAGTCGGGCTCGCTGATGGCTTCGCCTGCCTTGATTGCCGCCTGCAGCCAGCGGATCGTCGGCCCGCCGAGCGCCAGTTGCGGATAGTGCTCGTAGATTTTCGTGTTGCGCTGATAGCGCCCGGGGTCCGATGTCACCTTGTTGAGGGCGAAGGGCAGGGTTTCCCTGGGACGCGGACCCCAGGCGGCGTAGAGCCGACCGAAGCCGAGAAAGCACAATACCGAGCAGACGCGGCGCGCCATTTTTGCCGACACGGGCGAGTCGGGCACCGTCAGGAAAGGCGCAATCAGCACCATTCGACGCACCCGGTTGACCATCGACGGCGCCGCGAGCAGCGCGATCACGGCGCCCATCGAATGGGCGAGGATGTAATACGGGCCGCGGCAGTCGGGCAGCACGATGTCCTCGAAGAACTGTTCGAGGTCGCCGGTGTAATCGTAGAAGGAGCGGACATAGCCGCGTTGCGGGTCGGCGATCAGCCGGTCGGAATCGCCCTGGCCGCGCCAGTCGAGCGTGGCGACGCCGAGGCCGCGGTCGGTCAGGTTGCGGATGGTTTCGAAATACTTCTCGATGCACTCGTTGCGGCCGGGCAGCAGCACGACGGTGCCTTTCAGCGGCCGGGTGACCGCGGCAAACAGGCCGTAGCGGATCTTCTTGCCGTCGCGCGTGGTGAAAAAGCCGCCGGCGACATTTTGCGGCGGCGGATTGCCTGGCGTGGGATGGAAGAGATCCGTCATTAGGCGCTTGCGTCTTCGTGGTGTCTCACCCGGCAGGGCGTCGGCATGGTGATAGACGCCAATGGATGAAAAGCAAAGGGAGGACGCCAAGGGGGCGGACGAACGACAAGCAAGGCCGGAAGCAGCCTGCGGCGGCGTGCTTCCGGCCTCTGTCGATCCGGGAGGAAGGGACGTTACACCCGGTCGGCCTCGTCGCGGCGCTTTCATCCGGCGCCGCCTGGTTCTTTATCCTGGGGGCACTCTAGCGCCGGCCGGCTGAACGGGCGCCGAAGCAGCGGTTCATCTGCCGTTCATCGACGCCTCGATTGGCGCTCTTCAAAAATCCTTGAAATGCGCTTTTGCGCTCCCCAAATGTCGGATGCAGCCGCCGATGTCGGGGCTGCTGGTCCACCCGAAACGCCTTTCCAGGGTTTCGCACCGGCCACACGCAAACATGTTGCTCAACAGGAGAACACCTCATGCGTCACGTTGATTTTTCCCCGCTCTATCGCTCGACCGTCGGCTTCGACCGCCTGTTCACCATGCTCGACTCGCTGGCCCAGCCCGATGGCGCGCAGACCTATCCGCCCTACAACATCGAGCGCACCGGCGAGGACGCCTATCGCATCTCGATGGCGGTTGCCGGCTTCTCGGACGAAGAGATTTCGATCGAAGCCCACCGCAACGTGCTGACCGTCAAGGGTGAGCGCAAGGAAGAGGGCAATGGCGAAGGCTCCGAGCTGCTCTACCGCGGCATTGCCTCGCGTTCGTTCGAGCGCCGCTTCCAGCTTGCCGACCATGTCGAGGTCGTCGGCGCCACCCTGAAGAACGGCCTGCTTTTCGTCGACCTTAAGCGCAACATCCCCGAGGAGCTGAAGCCGCGCAAGATCGCGATTACCGCCTCTTCGGCCAACGCCAAGCAGATCGAGGCCAAGAACGCCGCGTGATCAAGACGGCGGCGTCACAACGCCCAAGGTTGAAAGCGTCTCCTCCCGAGACGAAAGCGGCGCCGCGAGGCGCCGCTTTTTTTCGCCGCAGCCTCTGTCACCCCAACCGAAGAGTTCTGGCTCTTTTGCGGCGGGCGCCGTCTTCCCATGAAGGGCGATGTCTGATCTTTCGGCTGATTTTTCCCTGGCCCTAACGGCAACCATTGCGGTGACCTTCCTGCTGGCCGGCATCGTCAAGGGCGTTACCGGTATGGGACTGCCGACGTTGGCGATGGGGCTGCTGGGCACAATCATGCCGCCGGTCGCCGCGGCTTCGCTGCTGATCGTGCCGTCCTTCGTCACCAATATCTGGCAGCTGTTTGCCGGCCCGAGCTTCGGATGGATCCTCAGGCGGCTGTGGCTGATGATGGTCGGCATCGTCGCCGGCACGCTGGCCGGCTCATGGCTGCTGGCCAGCGACAATGTCAAATGGACGACGGCCGGCCTCGGGGCGGCGCTGATCGTCTATGCCGTCTATACGCTGCTGGCGCGGCAGTTGACGGTTCCCGCGTCAGCCGAGCGCTGGTCGTCGCCCATCGTCGGTTTCCTTACCGGCATCGTCACCGGCGGCACCGGCGTGTTCGTCGTGCCCGCTGTACCTTACATTCAGGCGCTGGGCTTGAGCCGTGGCGATCTGATCCAGGCGCTCGGCCTGTCCTTCACCGTGTCGACGATCGCGCTCGCTGCCGGCCTTGCCTCGCACGGCGCGTTCCAGGTCGGGCATGTCGCCATGTCGTCGCTGGCGGTTGCGCCGGCCTTGCTCGGCATGTGGCTCGGACAGTTGCTCCGGCAGCGGATCAGCCCGGCGACCTTCCGGCGCTGGTTTCTTGTTTTCCTGATCTTGCTTGGCCTCGAGCTTTTGGCGCGGCCTTTCCTTGCTTAGCGATCGGTGCCGGTTGCGAGAACGGCCTCGACGTTTTGCCGGTGGACGGGCTCGTACAGCGCGAAGTACTCGACCGCGCCCGTGGCGAATATGTCGGCGCCGCAGGTTTTCAGATCCTGCTTCGCAAGATCAGGCTCACGCCGGCAGCGAAGCAGTTTTTGAACGTAGGCTTGCGTCGCGGCGATGAGGCCTTTGTCGTAGCCGCCTCGCTCAATCGCTTCGAGCGAGCCGTGATTGGGCAAGATGCGGTCTATCGACCAGCCGGCCATGCGTTCGAGATCGACCAGATGTTGCGCCAGCCGATCCGCCTCGCTGACATAGGTGATCGGATCCTCGAGCGTGTCGCCCGCCAGGAGCAGGCCGGTTTCGGGCATGAACAGCACCGTGCCGTCATGGCTGTGGATTTCGACCTGACGCAGTTCGACGGCGATCGATCCAACGGCGAGGTCAAGACTGCCTGCGAAGGTCCTGTTCGGCAGCACGAGAGGCTTGATCGGTGGAACACCGCTTTCGATCTCAGCCCGGTTGTTCGCGAGCGCCGAGGCGGTGAGCGTGTTGGCGATAATCTCGCAATCCTGAAACACCTCATTGCCGGCAATATGATCGTCATGCCAGTGGCTGAGCACGAGCCGGATCGATGTTGCGCCCATGGCTTCGAGCGTCTGCCTGATGAAGCGCGCGTGAGGCAGCGAAATATGCGTGTCGTAGACAAGCGCCTGCGAACCATCGACGATCTCATAGGTGCAGATGCCGAGGGCATAGGCGCCGTCGTCCAGCCAGTTCGGCTCGTCCGACCAGGCGCGAACGCCGTCAACGCGGCCATCGTAGAAGCCGAGCACGTTTGGCGCCGGGCGAACCAGCCGCATGGTTGAGCCGAGAGGTGGCTTTGTCATTGGCGCGGTCTCGCGGGTTCAGGCGATCATCTGGCCGAAGCGATCGACCTCATCTGAAGTCGTGGCAAAGCTCGTGACGAAGCGATAGAGCAACTCGTCGTCGCCGACATGGCCGTCGAAGCCGCGCGGCCTGTGCCAGTCGTAAAAGGCGGCGCCGACGGATTGCAGCCTTTCGGCTTCCGCCTTTTTCATCACCGCGAACACCTCGTTGGCCTGCGGCAACCAGGCGAGCTTAGCCGTTGCCGAATCCTCGATCGCAGCCGCCAGGCGCGCGGCCATGGCATTGGCATGACGGGCCATGTCCAGCCACAGGCCGTCCGTGAAGTAGGCGTCGAACTGCGCTGCGATGAAGCGCGACTTGGAGAACAGCTGTGCGGCGCGCTTGCGCAGGAAGGACAGCTCCTTGGCGCGGTCTAGATCGAACAGCACCACCGCTTCGGCGCACCAGCAGCCGTTCTTGGTGCCGCCGAACGAGACGATATCGACGCCGCGCTTCCAGGTCATTTCGGCCGGCGTCGTCTCAAGCGCGACCAATGCGTTGGCAAAACGGGCGCCGTCCATATGCAGCGGCAGGGAAAAGCGTTTGGCGATCTCCGAAATGGTGGAAATGTCGTCGAGCCCGTACACTGTGCCGACTTCGGTCGATTGGGTGATCGAGACGGCCGTCGGGCGTCCCCAATGGACGATTTCGGGTGCGAAACGGGCGACGGCGCGTTCAAGATTGTGCGGATCGATCTTGCCCAGGGCGCCGTCGACAGCATGGAGACGCGAGCCGCCGCTGAAATATTCCGGCGCGCCGCATTCGTCCTCGATGATGTGCGATTCGCGGTGCGCAAAGGAAATGCCGCCGGGCTTGTTGTAAGCGGCCAGGGACAGCGAGTTGGCCGCCGTGCCGGTAGCGACGAAGAACACCGCGACCTCGCGTTCGAAGATCTCGCTGAAACGCTGGTAGACGGCCCGGTCGAGATCGCCATCGCTATAGGCGGTCGAAAAGCCGCCAGCATTGGCTGACAGCCCGGCGGCAATGTTGGAATGGACGCCCGCCCAGTTGTCGGATGCAAAGAACATCAGGAAAGTCCCTGTCTGGTTGAGAAAGTCTGGTTGCGACAAGAGCGCGACCATGGCCGTTTCGGGGTTTGACGCGCAAGGGCCAAGGGCTGAAAAAGCGGTAAAGCCAAAGGCGATCACGAAGGAGTGCCGGGACCGAAATTTCGTTTCGACGTCGCCTGACGTAATTTTCAGTCGCCAAACATCCAAGAATTTGGTGAATCGGTCTTGTGTGCGCCCAGGATTTCTGCCATAAAAATTTAGGACAGTAGTGCTGTCTTATTTTGTCGCACAAGTCAGGCTGGATTGGCGTATATTTGGGCCACTCCGGCCGTTGCCGCGAGCGACGGGTAGACGGCTCGGCTGTGGCCTGTACGATACCGGATACGAACCGGCGGTGCACCGCACGGTCCGCCAAGGATTTCGAAAAGACGTGCCGCAAGAATGAGAGCGGAAGCCAGTCGCTTCCCAAGGTAGACCAGCGCCCCAAATGCTAGACGTGCAAGGGGCCGGAACGGAGGACAGGACGATGACGGAACTGACGCCATCTGCGATTATCGGCCAGGCCGCGCAGACGAAAGCGGCAGCCGTTAAAAATATCGTTCTGACCAAAGAAGGCCAGACCACCAACGGCCTGACCACCAATGGCATGGCCGCGCAGGGTCTCTATGATCCGCGCAACGAGCATGACGCGTGTGGCGTCGGCTTCATCGTCAACATGAAGAACGTGAAGTCGCACCAGATCGTCAAGGACGGGCTCTTCGTGCTCGAAAACCTGACGCATCGCGGCGCTGTCGGCGCCGATCCGCTGATGGGCGACGGCGCCGGCGTGCTGGTGCAGGTTCCCGATCATTTCTTCCGCGAAGAGATGGCGGCCCAGGGCGTCGAACTGCCGGCGGCAGGCCAATACGGCGTCGGCCACTGGTTCATGCCGCAGGATGCGGCACTGCGCGCCCATATCGAAGAGATCATCGCCGAGTCGGCGCAGTCAGAAGGGCTGCCGCTGCTCGGCTTTCGCGACGTGCCGGTCGACAATTCATCGCTGTCGAAGGCGCCCGATATTGCGGCCTCCGAACCGTTCCATCGCCAGGTCTTCATCGGCCGCACATCGGACATTCCAGATGACGAGGAATACGAGGCCAGGCTGTACCTGCTGCGCAAGGTGATTTCCGGCCGCATCTACGCCGAGAACAACAACAAGGATATCGGCGCCTACTGTGTGTCGCTATCGGCGCGCACCATTGTCTACAAGGGCATGTTCCTGGCCTACCAGGTCGGCGCCTATTACAAGGATTTGTCGGATCCGCGTTTCGAGACCGCGCTGATCCTCGTCCACCAGCGCTTCTCGACCAACACCTTCCCGTCATGGAAGCTCGCGCACCCCTACCGCATGGTCGCGCATAATGGCGAGATCAACACGGTGCGCGGCAACAACAACTGGATGGCGGCGCGCCAGGCCTCGGTCGATTCCGAACTGTTCGGCAACAACATCTCCAAGCTGTGGCCGATCTCCTATGACGGCCAGTCCGACACGGCGTGCTTCGACAATGCGCTCGAATTCCTGTTCCAGGGCGGCTACAGCCTCAGCCACGCCATGATGATGCTGATCCCGGAAGCCTGGGCCGGCAACAAGCTGATGGATGCCGATCGCAAGGCTTTCTACGAATACCATGCAGCGCTTATGGAGCCGTGGGACGGGCCGGCCGCGGTCGCCTTCACCGACGGCCGCCAGATCGGCGCCACGCTCGACCGCAACGGGCTGCGGCCGGCGCGCTACATCGTCACCGACGACGACCGCGTCATCATGGCGTCAGAGGCCGGCGTGCTGCCGGTGCCGGAGGAGAGGATCGTCAAGAAGTGGCGGCTGCAGCCCGGCCGCATGCTTCTGATCGACCTCGCCAAGGGCCGCATCATTTCCGACGAGGAGATCAAGTCGGAGATCGCCACCAGGCATCCCTACAAGACCTGGCTCAACAACACGCAGCTGATCCTCGAGGATCTGAAGCCGGTCGAGCCGCGCGCGCTGCGCAAGGATGTCAGCCTGCTCGATCGCCAGCAGGCTTTCGGCTACACGCAGGAAGACACCAAGCTGTTGATGTCGCCGATGGCGACCACCGGCCAGGAAGCGGTGGGTTCGATGGGCACGGACACGCCGATCTCGGCGATGTCGGACAAGTCGAAGCTGCTCTACACCTACTTCAAACAGAATTTTGCCCAGGTCACCAACCCGCCGATCGACCCGATCCGCGAGGAACTGGTGATGAGCCTTGTCTCGTTCATCGGGCCGCGGCCGAACATCTTCGACCTGGTCGGCAATTCGCGCCGCAAGCGGCTCGAAGTGCGCCAGCCGATCCTGACCAATGGCGATCTGGAAAAGATCCGCTCGATCGGCCACACCGAGGACCGTTTCGACACCAAGACCATCGACATCACCTACGGGTCGAGCGAGGGCGCGGCCGGCATGCAGGGCGCCGTCGAGCGTCTGTGCGAGCGGGCGGAAGCCGCTGTCGCCGGCGGCTACAACATCATCATCCTGTCCGACCGCCAGGTCGGTCCCGACCGTATCGCCATTCCGGCACTGCTGGCGACGGCTGCCGTGCACCACCATCTGATCCGCAAGGGTCTGCGCACCGCGGTCGGCCTGGTCGTGGAATCCGGCGAGCCGCGCGAAGTGCATCATTTCTGCTGTCTCGCCGGCTACGGCGCCGAGGCGATCAACCCCTACCTTGCCTTCGATACGCTGCTCGACATGCACAAGCGTGGCGAACTGCCGGCTGAGGTTGACGCCTACGAGGTGGTCTCGCGCTACATCAAGTCGATCGGCAAGGGCATCCTCAAGGTGATGTCGAAGATGGGCATCTCCACCTACCAGTCCTATTGCGGCGCGCAGATATTCGACGCCATCGGGCTGAAGTCGGATTTCGTCGAGAAGTACTTCACCGGCACAGCGACGCTGATCGAAGGTGTCGGTCTGGACGAGGTCGCGGCCGAGACGCTCAGCCGCCACACCGACGGTTTCGGCAACGATCCGGTGCTGCGCAACAGCCTCGAGGTCGGCGGCGAGTACATGTACCGCATGCGCGGCGAAGCCCATATGTGGTCGCCCGACGCCGTCGCCACCTTGCAGCACGCCGTGCGCCAGGGCTCGTGGGAGACGTTCAAGGAGTATTCCGCGCAGATCGACAGCGAGACGGCCCGTGCCCAGACCATACGCGGCCTGTTCAGGATCAAGCTTGCGGAAGAGACCGGCCGCAAGAAGGTGGCGATAGAGGACGTGATGTCGGCGGCCGATATCGTCAAGCGCTTCTCGACAGGGGCGATGTCGTTCGGCTCGATCTCGCGCGAGGCACACACGACGCTGGCGCGCGCCATGAACCAGATCGGCGGCAAGTCGAACACCGGCGAGGGCGGCGAAGAGGCCGACCGCTATCTGCCGCTGCCGGGCGGCGGCAAGAACCCCGAACGTTCGGCGATCAAGCAGGTCGCCTCGGGGCGGTTTGGCGTCACCGCCGAGTATCTCGTCAATTCCGATGTCATGCAGATCAAGGTCGCGCAGGGCGCCAAGCCCGGTGAGGGCGGCCAGCTGCCCGGCCACAAGGTCGACGCCACCATCGCCAAGGTCCGGCACTCGACGCCTGGCGTCGGCCTGATCTCGCCGCCGCCGCATCACGACATCTATTCGATCGAGGATCTGGCGCAGCTGATTTACGATCTGAAGAACGTCAACCCGGCGGCCGACGTCTCGGTAAAGCTGGTGTCGGAAGTCGGTGTCGGTACGGTTGCGGCGGGCGTCGCCAAGGCGCGCGCCGACCACATCACCATCTCCGGCTATGATGGCGGCACCGGCGCGTCGCCGCTGACCTCGCTCAAGCATGCCGGCAGTCCATGGGAAATGGGCCTTGCCGAGACGCACCAGACGCTGGTACTGAACGGGCTGCGCTCGCGCGTTGCGCTGCAGGTCGATGGTGGCTTGCGCACGGGGCGCGACGTCATCATCGGTGCGCTGCTCGGTGCCGACGAGTTCGGCTTCTCGACCGCGCCGCTGATCGCGGCCGGCTGCATCATGATGCGCAAGTGCCACTTGAACACCTGCCCGGTCGGCGTCGCGACGCAGGACCCGGTTCTGCGCAAGCGTTTCAAGGGCACGCCCGAGCATGTCATCAACTTCTTCTTCTATGTTGCGGAAGAGGTGAGGGGGCTGCTGGCCGAGATGGGCTACACCCATATCGACCAGATCATCGGCGACAGCGACCTGCTGGAAAAGCGCGAGATGATCCAGCATTGGAAGGCGCGCGGGCTCGATTTCGGCAAGATGTTCTTCAAGCCGGACGCGCCGCATGAGGCGGTGCACTGGACCGAACGGCAGAAACACCCGATCGACGATGTACTCGATCGCAAGCTAATCGAACTGGCGAAGCCCGCGCTCGAAAGCAAGCAGCCGGTCAAGATCGAGGTCGACATCCGCAATGTCGATCGCTCCACGGGCGCCATGCTGTCGGGCGAAGTCGCCAAGCGCTTCAGGCACAAGGGCCTGCGCGAGGACACGATCCAGGTGAAGCTGACCGGCACCGCCGGCCAGTCGTTCGGCGCCTTCCTGGCGCGCGGCATCTCGTTCGATCTCGTCGGTGCGGCCAACGACTATGTCGGCAAAGGCCTGTCGGGCGGACGCATCGTCATCCGGCCGCCGGAGGAGTCCAGGATCGTCGCGGCGGAATCGATCATCGTCGGCAACACCGTCCTCTATGGCGCGACCGAGGGCGAGGCCTATTTCGCAGGTGTCGCCGGCGAGCGCTTCGCGGTGCGCAATTCGGGCGTCGCCGCCGTCGTTGAAGGCGTCGGCGATCATGGCTGCGAATACATGACCGGCGGCATCGTCGTCGTCATCGGCCAGACCGGTCGCAACTTCGCTGCCGGCATGTCGGGCGGCGTGGCCTATGTTCTGGATGAGGCCGGCGATTTCGCCGCGCGCTGCAACATGGCGATGGTCGAGTTGGAGCCGGTTCCGGAAGAAGACGATCTGATGGAAAGGCTGCTGCATCATGGCGGTGACCTCGACCACAAGGGTCGCGTCGACGTCTCGGGCGACATGACCACCCATGACGAGGAACGGCTTTACCAGCTTATCTCGAACCACGTCCATTTCACCGGTTCGGTACGCGGCCGCGAGATACTCGACGACTGGACGACCTTCCGGCCGAAATTCCGCAAGATCATGCCGGTCGAATACCGCCGCGCGCTGATCGAGATGGAACGCATGCGCATGGGCGTGGCGGCGGAATAGGTTTTTCGACTTGCCGGGAGGCGCAGGCTTCCCGGCGGAACTTTCAGCGACAGTTTGACCTCGGATGCAAGGTTGCCACGGCTGCCTCAAGGGGTTAACGGGTGCGAAAACCGCACCATCTGGACAGCAGGAACTGGACTATGGGCAAGGTAACAGGCTTTCTCGAAATCGACCGGCAGGTGCACAAGTACCAGCCGGCCTCCGACCGCATCCGGCATTTTCGTGAATTCACGCTGCCGATGTCGGACAAGGAGGTCGAGAAACAGGCGGCGCGCTGCATGGATTGCGGCATCCCGTTCTGCCACGGGCCGACCGGTTGCCCGATCCACAACCAGATCCCGGACTGGAACGACCTCGTCTACAATGGCGACTGGGACAATGCGATCCGCAACCTGCATTCGACCAACAATTTCCCCGAGTTCACCGGCCGCATCTGCCCCGCGCCCTGCGAGGAAGCCTGCACGCTGAACCTCGAGGACATTCCGGTTGCCATCAAGACTGTCGAACAGGCAATCGCCGACAAGGCTTATGAAACCGGCCATATCCGGCCTTATCCGCCAGAGAAGAAGACGGGCAAGCGGGTCGCTGTCATCGGCTCCGGCCCGGCAGGGATGGCGGCGGCGCAGCAGCTTGGCCGCGCCGGCCACGAGGTCAGCGTTTATGAGCGTGAGAGCCGTCCCGGCGGGCTGATGCGCTACGGCATTCCCGACTTCAAGATCGAGAAGCACTATATCGACCGCCGCATCGAGCAGATGCAGGGCGAGGGCGTGACCTTCCATTGCGGCGTCAATGTCGGCGTCGACAAGCCGGTGGCAGAGTTGCTCGCCGGATACGATGCGGTGCTCTATTGCGGCGGTTCGGAATCGCCGCGTCCGGCCAACATTCCGGGCGACGATCTCGGCGGCGTCTATGACGCCATGCCCTATCTGGTGCAGCAGAACCGTCGCGTCGGCGGCGAGCCGATCCAGTCGGTGGCCTGGCCGTCGCATCCGATCATCGCCGGCGGCCAGCATGTCGTCGTCGTCGGCGGCGGCGATACCGCGTCCGACTGCGTCGGCACCGCCTTCCGCCAGGGCGCGGTGCGCGTCACCCAGCTCGACATCCGCCCGCAGCCGCCGGAGAAGGAAGACAAGCTTTCGGTCTGGCCTTACTGGGCGACCAAGATGCGCACCTCGTCCTCACAGGCCGAAGGTGCGGAGCGCGAATTCCAGGTGGCGACGCTCGAATTCATCGGCGAGGACGGCCAACTGACCGGCGTCAAATGCTGCGAAGTCGACGAGAAGCGCAAGCCGACCGCCGGCACCGAATTCGTCATCCGTGCAGACCTCGCCTTCATCGCCATCGGCTTTGCCGGACCGGCTGCCGCCGGCGTCGCGAAAGAGCTGGACGGTGAGATGAAAATCACCACCGACAGCCGCCGTTCCCGCAATGTCGAAGCCAACGATCGCGACTACAAGACCAGCGTCGACAAGCTCTACGCCGCAGGTGATGTGCGCCGCGGCCAGTCGCTGGTTGTGTGGGCGATCCGCGAAGGCCGCCAGGCCGCGCGCTCGATCGATGAAGCGCTGATGGGGTCGACGGTACTCCCCCGTTAACGGTTGATCGCCGTCGTCGTATCCGTCGCGGCAGCGGCCTTGGGCGGCCAGGAGAAGTCGTCGGCGCGGCCGGGCGAGGCCTCGGGCGCCTTGCCTTCGAGGATTAGTTTTTCGCCGGGCAGATCCGGATTGGCTTTCGGCGCCGCCGCCGCACCGAGAAGCTCGGTCCCGCCGTCGAGCGCCGGATCGTTGAGCAGCATTGGAACGGTGCGGTCGACCACGATCGGGGCGGCGGGCAGCGACGGCGCCTCGACCGGGGCGCCGGCCGGCGCGGCAGCCGTCACCACGCTTCCCGGCGCTGCCAGGCCGAGGATCTTGGCCAGCGGCTTTTCGGTGTAGAAGGCGAGCTTTCGCTTGCCGGCTTTCGAGACGTTGATGCCGTCGTCGGAGCGCAGCCGCACGGCCTGGCCGTTAATGTCGGGGCCGGTCGAGACAAAGGCGCCGTTCTCGTCGACGAACCCATCCCAGACATCGACGAATTCGCCGCCGTTCTTCTCGGCTGCCGAGTGGTAGATGTCGTTGAATGCCAGCATGTCGGAGGTCATCTTCGGCGTCTTGAAGGCTGGCATGCCGACCCACAGATAAGGCACCTTGGTCGCCGCCAGTGCCTTTCCCAAGGCTTCGGTCCGGCGTTCGTATTCCTTGGTCCAGTTCTCGGAGCGCGGCTGCTCGCGCACATCGTTGACGCGCATCTGCTGGCGGTCGTTGGAGCCGAGCATGACGACGACCACGGAGGGTTTTTCGGTCTCGACCAGCGATTTGACCTGTTCGGGCCAATTGTAGACATCATCGCGCACGAAACCCGAAGAACCGTTGGCGCGCTCGACGATCCTGACGTTGGCATTGTCGGCAAAGGCTGTTTCGAGGCCCTCGGCCAGGCCGTTGGCCATGAAATCGCCGATCACCAGAACGACGCGGGCATCCGGTGTCTTCTCGACAATCGGAGCGGAAGGTTCAATGGGTGCACGGGGCTTCTTCTTGACCTTCGGCTTTGCCTTGCGGACGTCGAGCGGCGGCTCGATGCGTTCGCTGCGGCGCGGGAACAGAAGGTCGCGCAGCGACCAGCCGCGGTTCTGCGGTTGTTCCTGCGCCAAAGCCGGTGTGTGGAAACTGCCGGCGAGTCCCGTCGCCAGGACAACGATGGCCAGAACGAGGATCGGCAAGCGGAAAACGATCACACGGATACGCGTTGCCGAAACCAAGCACCCTCTCCATCCCTTGGTGCATGGCCCTCGCAGGGGATCATGCACAGACCGATGCTACGGCATCCCTTGCGCGTCACAGATGCGCGCTGCCGTCGCCGGCTCTATTTCTTTCTGAGCCATTTGAGCACTTCCATGCTCGGATACCCGTCCTGGGTCAAGCCGACCGTTGCCTGATAGGTCATGATGGCGGTTTTTGTGCCGTCACCGATCTTGCCGTCGAACTTGCCGTCGTAAAGTCCGTGCTGCGAAAGCCGCTTCTGCAACTCCTGCCTTTCCTCGAAGGACAGTTTGGTGAAAGGCCGCTTCCAGTCCTGCACCAGACCATTAGAGCCGGCGATTTCGTCGGCAAGAAGGCCGACGGCCAGGGCATATTTGTCGGCGTTGTTGTAGGCCTTGATGACGGAGAAGTTCTTGATCATCAGGAAGGCCGGTCCGCCGCGGCCGTCCGGCACTTTCAGCGTCGCCTTGTCGGTTGCGTTCTTGAACGGCTTGCCATTGGCCCTGGCGACGCCGAGCGCCTGCCACTGCGCCAATGTCTTCGAGCCGGCCGGCAGTTTGCCCGCCGGAATGGTGACCTCGTAGCCCCAGGTCTTGCCGCCCTGCCAGCCATTCTTCTTCAGCAGATTGGCTGATGTCGCCAACGCATCGGGGATCGAATTCCAGATGTCGCGCTTGCCGTTGCCGTCCATGTCGACGGCATAATGCTGGTAGCTGGTCGGGATGAACTGGGTCTGGCCCATGGCGCCGGCCCAGGAGCCCATCAGGTGGCTTTCGTCGATGTCGCCGGTCTGCAGGATTTTCAGCGCGGCGACCAATTGGGTGCGGGCGAATTTCGAACGCTTCGGGTCGCCATAGGCGAGGGTTGCCAGCGAGCGGATGACATTGCGCATGATGTCGTCGCGCTTGAGGATCTCGCCATAATTCGATTCCATCGACCAGATGGCGAGCAGGATGTAGCGGTCGACGCCGAACCTCGCCTCGATCCGTTCCAGCCACGGCTTCCATTTTTTGGCCATCTGCTGGCCGACGGCAACGGACTGGTCGTGGACGCGGTTGTCGAAATAGTCCCAGGCAGGTGCGGTGAATTCGGGCTGGGTGCGTGCCTTTTCCAGCACCACCGGGTCGGGCTCATTGATGCCCCGGAACGCTCGGTCGTAGACCCCGCCGGAAACGCCGCCCGCCACGGCCGTGGCGCGGAAGCCGGCGACCCATTGCCGAAAACCGGCATCGGCGAAGGCCGGTCCGGCCGGCATCAGCAAGGCGAGCGAGAGGCTGGCCGCCGTCAGCACGCTGGTAAAGAGTTTTGCGGCACTGCGAACGGACATATTTTCCCCTTTCTCTATCTCAGGAAAGACCATTCATCGCCGAACCGGGTTAGCAATTGGTTTACCATAGGCGGCGCCTGGAACGAAAAGACACCTGGATGCTTTACCGGTTGATGTTTCCCTCAATGGCCCGATAATCCACAATTCCGGCGCGAAAATGTCGCGAGGCCGGGCACGCCCTCAAACGGATAATTGACGCATGAAGCGAGTTCGCAAGGCAGTTTTCCCGGTCGCCGGTCTCGGCACACGGTTTCTCCCGGCCACCAAGGCCATTCCCAAGGAGATGCTGACCGTCGTCGACCGGCCGGTCATCCAGTATGTCGTCGATGAGGCGCGCGAGGCCGGCATCGAACATTTCATCTTCGTCACCGGCCGCAACAAGGCGGTCATAGAAGACCATTTCGATATCCAGTTCGAGCTCTATGATACGCTGGCACAGCGCGGCAAGGACGATCAGCTGGCCCGCTTGCAGCGGCTGCAGCCGGCGCCGGGGCAGACCTCGTTCACCCGCCAGCAGGTGCCGATGGGGCTCGGCCACGCCGTCTGGTGCGCCCGCGAACTGGTCGGCGATGAACCCTTCGCGCTGTTGCTGCCCGACATGATCATGCAGTCGGAGAAGAGCTGCACGAAGGCCATGGTCGAGCTCTACGAGGAGACGGGCAACAACATCATCGCCGTACAGGAATGCGATCCGGCCGAGACCCACAAATATGGCATTGTCGGCCGCGGCGAGGACACGCATCACGGCTTCCGCATCACCGAGATGGTCGAAAAGCCGAAGACCGGCACCGCGCCGTCCAATCTCTACATCAACGGCCGCTACATCCTGCAGCCCGAGATTTTCAAGATCCTCGAAAGCCAGGAAAAGGGCGCCGGCAACGAGATCCAGCTCACCGACGCGATGCTGAAGCTGGAAAAGCAGCAGCCCTTCTTTGGCTACCACTTTCAGGGCCGCACCTTCGATTGCGGCTCGCCGGAAGGCTTCGTCGAGGCCAATGTCGCCTTCGCGCTGTGGCGCAGCGACATGAACGAGAACATGGCCGGCGTCATCCGCACGCTGCTCGATGAGATGAAGCCGTCCGAGCGTCGCGGCGCTGCTTTTTAGCTACCGCTGCAGCTTCAGCCCCAAATAGATGCTGTTGGCGGTGTAGTTGCGCCCGGGCAGATTGCTGGTCAGCTTTTCGGTGCGGGCGCGGCTGGTGAGGCCGACATAGCGGTTCAGCCACCAGGTCAGCCCGGCCTCTGCACTCAGCGTCATGTCATGGCCGTCGGAGCCGGTGTAATTGCGCCAGTCGAGCCCAAGGGCTGCGTTGCCGGTCAGGTCGGCGCGGATCTGCCGCTCGCCGGTGAGGCGGCCGGAATAGAGGATGTCGCCGCTCTCACCGGCATTCGTTGTGCCTTCGACCGTGGTTCGCCCGGTGAGGCCGATGATGGTACCGCGCTCGGGCGACCATTTGAGGTCGGCATTGATGGTGGCTCCCGAAATCGCCTCCAGGTTCTTGTCGTCGATCGCCTCCCTCAGCCAGCCGGCCGAGAACTCACCCTTGAGCTTCTCGCCCATGTCGACTTCGATACCGGCGCGTGCGCCAAGCCGGGTCGAAGAGCGCTCGAAGCCCTTGTTGTCGATCCGTTGGTCATATACCCGGCGGCCGAGCTCAATCTCAGCAAAGGGCGTCAGAGCCGGGGAAATTTCATAGCCGGTCCGCAACGTTGCGGTGTAGAGCGTGTTGTCCTGGTCCTTCTGCGACAGCGAGGTGCCATCGGTAAGTTCGGCATCGCCATAGATGTCGTGGGAGACGGCGCCGGTCAGCGCAAAGCGCATCTTGCCGACGTCCTTCTCGACGCCGAGGCTGCCGTCGACCGTCTGGCGGATCGGCTGCGATTTGACGCCGGCAATGGCGTCGGGCGCGGAGGCCGATTCCGGTGCAATCTCGTAGCCGAGCTTGGCGATGGCGCGCAGTTCATTGTCGAGGTCGACATTGTACGTGCCTTGGATACGGCCGCGTGCCTCATTGATCTTCTGGCCCGAAATGGTGTTGCGGAAATTACCGTAGCCGTCGATGACCGCCGAATTCTCGCGCCAATCGGAGGCGGCGGAGAAACGCAGCGCCGTTTCGGACAGCACCGCCGACTTGCCGCCAGCGCTGGAATCGGCGTTCGACGTGACGGCAACGCCCTGCTCGAGCGCCGGCCGCAGCAGGAACGAGCCGACCTTGATGCCGGTTGCCGCGTACGGGTCGTCCTCGAGCTTCTTCTTCTGGCCCTCGATGGCGTCGGCGCGCTCGGCGCCAGGGTCGAGCTTTCGTCGGTCGACGCCGTCGACGGTGAGGACACGGCGGTTGGCTGTGTCCTGATCGGCGTCGTCTGCCGCAGTGCCGTCCGGAGTCGTTCCGGTGGTGGTCTGGTCCGTGGCTTTGCCAGGCTTCTTCTTGTCGGCAGCCTTGGTTTTGTCCTTGGCCTTGTCTGCATCCGCGGCGGCGCGTTGCTTTGCCGTCGACGGACGGCGTGGCTGGACGGTTGCCGGCTTGTCGGCGAACGAATCGTCGATGGTCGCCGGCGGGTCGAAAATGCTGTTCGCGCCGGCCTGTGACGGGTCGGTGTCGTCAGGCAAGGCGCCATCGCTGGCCGGCACATAGGCCGTTGGCGTGTTTCCCGTGGGGGCGGTGTCGGCAGGGGCGGGCTTGACCTGCGTGTTGGCCTTGCTCAATTGCCTGGCCCGGCGCTGCTGGTCGGACAGGATCGCCGATTCCGAAACCTCGCCGCGCAGCTCGGTCTCCTGGGCATGAAGCGCAGTTGGCCGCAGCAAAGCGAGCACGCTCGTCGCCAGAAGCAGAGCGCAAAAGGCTCTGCCCGTTCGACCTTTTTTCTCTTGAGGCTGGGCCCGCGACATCGTCACCACTGCTTGCGCGGCGCAAGCGCGCCATACTTACCGAACCGTAAACGGGGATGGTTAACGGAGGGTTGAAGGGCGGCCTGTCGGACATGGCTGGACGGCAATTCTGTTGGACAGGCGAACGGCAAAGCGCTAATCGCATCAGCCATGCATGCGGGATCCCAAGAAAAGAAGCCTTTGGAGGCTTCGATCGCCTCGGCGCTGAGAACGGTAGCCACGGAACAGGCCGGCGTGGCGGCATTGGCCGCCGCGCTGGAGAACGAACTGGCCGAACCTTTCGCCCGCGCCGTCGACATGGTGTCGCGCATCAATGGCCGCGTCATAGTCACCGGCGTCGGCAAAAGCGGCCATATCGGCACTAAGATCGCGGCCAGTCTGGCTTCGACCGGCACGCCTGCCTTCTTCGTCCATCCGGCGGAGGCCAATCATGGCGACCTTGGCATGATCGCCAGAGACGATGCCATCATCGCCATGTCATGGTCCGGCGAGAGCAAAGAATTGATGGGCATCGTCGCCTATTCCAGGCGCTTCTCGATCCCGCTGATTGCGATTACCGCGGGCGCGGCCTCGGCGCTGGCGCGCGCGGCCGACGTGGTGCTGCTCCTGCCGTCCGCGCCGGAAGCCTGCCCGCACGGTTTGGCGCCGACGACATCGACCCTGCTGCAACTGGTGGTCGGCGATGCGCTGGCCATAGCGCTGCTCGAAGCGCGCGGCTTCACGCCCGACCATTTCCGCACATTCCACCCCGGCGGCCAGCTCGGCGCCAATCTGACTCTCGTCTCCGAGATCATGCGGGTCGGCGATCAGATTCCGCTAGCGGCGCTCGGTACCAAGATGCCGGAAGCGGTCATGACGTTGTCGAACAAGAAAGTCGGTTGTGTCTGTGTCGTCGACGGGAAGGGCGAGCTGGTCGGGATCATCACTGACGGTGATGTCGCGCGCAATCTGCATCGAAACCTGGCCGATATCGCCGTGGACGACATCATGACCCGCACGCCGAAGACGGTCGATCCGCAGACGCTGGCCGGAACGGCGATCGCGCTTCTCAACGAATACAATATCGGTGCGCTGGTAGTGACGGAAAACAGGATGCCCGTTGGGGTGGTTCACTTCCACGATTTGCTGCGTATCGGCGCAGCCTGAGGAAACTAAAACCGCATTGCGTTGGGGTGACCTACGCGGCGCGCTTCGATTGCTGCCAAATGCGCTGCGGGCCTTCGGGCGCTCAGACGGCCTCGACGGTCAGTTCCAGATCGGTGTCGGCCGAACTGACGACGCGCACCTGCGTGCCGGCCGGCAGGTCGGGACCGGAGACGCGCCACAGTGTGTCGCCGAGTTTGATGCGGCCGCGACCGTCCTTGATCGGCTCGGCCAGCGTTGCCATCCTGCCGACCAACTGCGCGCCGCGCCGGTTGAGCAGCGGCTGGTCGCTAGGGGTATTACGCCCACCAACCAGCTTCTTTCCGGCAAGGGCCGAGACCAGCGACAGGGCCAGGAAGGCGAGGACCTGGACTTCCCAGGCCCAGAAGCTTGCGTCCCAGACGAGCAGGGAAATCACACCGATCACCAATGCGGCGATGCCGATCCACAGCATGAATATTCCTGGCGCGATGACCTCCATCACCAGGAGGACGAAGCCCAGAACCATCCAGTTCCACGGACCAAGTTCGGAAATGATGCGGTCGAACATGGGAGTGCGCTCCTACTTCCTGTGGAGCATGATCTTTTCCGAAAACCGGTTCCCACTTTTCGGGATCATGCTCGCGACCTCAGTTCTCGTCAGGTCTCAGTTCTCATTCGGGCGAACCACCGGAGGGCGGGCGGCCTGCCTGGCGGCGCCGGCGGTGCCTTCGCTGCGGAACACCTCCCTGGCGATCTCGCTTATGCCGCCGAGCGTGCCGATCAGTGCCGACGCTTCCATCGGCATCAGCACGACCTTGCTGTTGTTGGCGGTACCGATCTTGCCCATCGCTTCGGTGTATTTGAGCGCCACGAAGTAGTTGAGTGCCTGCACGTCGCCCTTGGAGATGGCTTCCGATACAACCTGGGTGGCTCGCGCTTCGGCTTCGGCCGAGCGTTCGCGCGCCTCGGCGTCGCGGAAGGCGGCTTCCTTGCGGCCTTCGGCCTCGAGGATCTGCGACTGCTTGAGGCCTTCGGCGGCGAGGATCTGCGCACGCTTGTTACGTTCAGCCGTCATCTGACGACCCATCGATTCGATGAGGTTGGCCGGCGGATTGATATCCTTGATCTCGACGCGGGTGATCTTGATGCCCCACGGATGGGCCGCTTCGTCGACCACGCGCAGCAGCCGTTCGTTGATGGCGTCGCGGTTCGACAGCAATTCGTCGAGGTCCATCGAGCCCATGACGGTACGGATGTTGGTCATCGTCAAATTGAGGATGGCGTTCTCCAGGCCGGCGACCTGGTAGGCGGCCTGCGCCGCATTGAGGATCTGGTAGAAGGCGATGCCGTCGACGCCGACAATGGCGTTGTCGCGCGTTATGATTTCCTGGCTCGGAACGTCGAGCACCTGCTCCATCATGTTCATCTTGGCGCCGATGCGGTCGACGAACGGCACGATGAGGTTGAGGCCGGGGCTTAGTGTTTTGGTGTAACGACCAAAGCGCTCCACCGTATAATTATAGCCTTGCGGGATTGTCCGGATGCCTTTGATAAGAAGCACCAATACCAGAAAGGCAAGCGCACCAATCGCAATACCGAAACCACTGAAGTCCATTTGAATCTCCCTCAGATGCCGGCCATGGCGTTGATTCCATGCAACCGACTTCACCAAACACTTAGGTGTGTTTCAATAATGTTACAATCAGGTGATCGTTGATTATTAGTGCATGGAATAGCGCAACTGCGGCGGTCGATCGCCGCAACGTGGCGGCCTCAGACCCAGCCCGACAGCTCGCGCCGCACCATCGCCTCGATCACCGCCATGCCTTCTGCACTGTCGTTGAGGCACGGGATGTGGGCGAATTTCTCGCCGCCGGCGTGATGGAAGGTCTCGGCCGCCTCGCGGCCGATTTCGTCCAACGTCTCGATGCAGTCGACGGAAAAGCCTGGATTGACGATGGCGATCGATTTGACGCCGTCCTTCGCCAGTTTCTCGATCGTCTTGTCGGTGTAGGGCTGCAGCCATTCCTGGACGCCGAAGCGCGACTGGAAGGTGATGATCAGCTTCTTTTCATCCCACCCCAGTCGTTCACGCAACAGTCGTGTCGTCTTCTGGCAGTGGCAGTGATAGGGATCGCCCTTTTCGAAGTAGGGCTTCGGGATGCCGTGATAGGAGGTGATGACCACCTCCGGCTCGAAGTCGAGCGTTGCCAGATGCCGTTCGATCGAATGGGCGAGCGCCTCGATGTAGACCGGCTCGTCATAGTAGGGCGGCACGCTGCGGACCGCCGGTGCGCGACGCATTTTCATCAGCGCGCGAAAAAGCTGGTCATTGGCGGTGGCGGTCGTGGTCGCCGAATATTGCGGGTAGAGTGGGAACGACAGGATGCGGTCGCAGCCTTGCTCGACCAGCCTTTGAGCGACGCTCGCGGTCGAGGGGTTGCCGTAGCGCATCGCCCAGTCGACCACGACATCGGGTAGGTCGATGAGCGCTGCGGCCAGCTTTTCGCCCTGCGCCCGGGTGTAGGTGCGCAGCGGCGAGTCGTTCCTCTCGCGGTTCCATATCCTGGCGTAATTGGCGCCGGACTTCTTCGGTCTGGTGGTCAGCACCAAGCCGTAGAGGATCGGATACCAGATCGCCTTGTTGAGTTCGATGACGCGCGGATCGGACAGGAATTCGCGGAGATAGCGCCACATCGGCTTGAAATCGGTACCGTCGGGCGTGCCGAGATTGACCAACATGACGCCGATCTTGCCTGCCTTTACCGGCGGATGTCCGGCCGGTAGCGGGTCGAGCGCTTTCGCGGCTTTGGGGTCGACAGGCGTGGAAAGCGTCATGAAGGTCTCCCGACACCGCGAAAACCGACGATGTCGGGCGAAACTAGCGATGCGGAGCAAGTTTTCAATGCTGCGTCTGGCCGCACCTTACCTTGAAAGCCAAAAACCCGTCCGGTTACCCGGACGGGTTTTGCTGGTCGCAAGTGCGAAGCGAGGTTACTTCGCCGGAATGGTCAAGGTCGCGCCGACAGGAAGCCGGCGTGGTTCGTAGCCTTTGTTGGCCTCGGAGATCACCTTCCACTTGGCGCCGTCGCCGTAGGCCTTTTTGGCGAGATCCCAATAGGTATCGCCGGCGACGATGACATGGCTGGCTTCGGCCGGGGCGGCGTCAGCCGGCTTTGCCGGAGCAGGTGCGGCTTCGGCCGGTTTTGCCGGTTCGGCCGGAGCCGGCGTTGCCGGGGCGGTTTCCGCCGGGACAGTCGGCGGCGTGGTGGTGATGTCGCCGGAGCCTGCCGGCAATGCGGGCATCGCCGGCTCCGCCGGTGCAGCCTCGGCCGGTTTTGCCGGTTCCGCTGGAGCAGGTGCCGGTTCGGCTGGTTTTGCCGGCTCGGCGGCCGGGGCAGCCGCTACGGTTGCGGCAACCTCGGTGATGCGGCCGTCGAGCTTGGGCGTGTAGGGCCGGTGCGCGGCGAGATAGTCGGCGACCACCTGTTCGAGGCCCGGGCCGTAATCATAGGCGTTCTTGGCCTTCTCGGCGAAGACCTTGTAGCCGTCGCCGCCCTGGCGGACGTAATTGTTGGTGGCGACCAGATAGTCCTTGTCCGGATTGATCGCCGCCCAGGCACCGTTCTGCATCACCTCGACCGACTTGACTCGGCCGGCATTGGGCGCGACCGACTTGTCGAAGGAGTATTTAAGACCTGCCACCTGCGGGAAGCGGCCGCCGCCGTCCTCGACCTGGCTGACGCCGTTTTCCAGCCCGGCAACCAGATCCTTGCCGGAAATCTGGAAGGTCGCCAGCGTGTTCTGGAACGGCAGCACGGTCAGCACCTCGCCCATGGTGACGGTGCCCTTGTCGATCGAAGCACGCAGGCCGCCGCCATTCGAGACGACGATCTCGACGCCCTGTCCCTTGACGCGGTCGAGGATGGCGTCGGAGACGAGGTTGCCCATCGCGCATTCCTTGGTGCGGCAGCTTTCGCGGCTGCCGTCGATGGCCTCGGTGGTCTCGGCCACTTCCTTGTTCTTCAGCGCCTCGATCGGCGCGCCAAGCTCCTTGATGCGGGCAAGAACGGCCGGATCGGGAGTGATCGACTTGTCGAGGAAGATCGGGTCGCCGCTGGCTTCCTTGACGTTGCCATTGTCGTCGAACACGACCTTGAATTCGCCGAGATATTTCGAATAGGACGCGGCCTGCACCACAGGCACCTTGGAGCCGTCGGGGTTGTCGACCATCGTCGGGTAGGGGCCTTCAGCCTTCGGGTCGGTGTTGGACAGAAGCGAATGGCTGTGGCCGCCGACCACCACATCGATGCCCGGGATCTTGGCGATGACATCGCGCTCGCGCCTGTAGCCGATATGGGTGACGGCAATGATCTTGTTGACGCCTTGCGCCTTCAGCTTCTCGACCTCGGCGGTGATCGACTTGACGTCGTCCTCGATGGTAATGTTGGGGCCGGGAGAGGCGAGTTCCGGCGTGTCGTTGGTCACGGCGCCGACAATGCCGATCTTCTGGCCGCCGACCTCAAGCACAATCGACGGCTTGATCTTGCCTGCGGCGCCGGACTTGTCGTTGGGCACGACATTGGCGCTGACGATCGGGAACTTCGCCTTGTCGAGATAAGGCACCAGCGCGCTCTCGCCATCGTCGAATTCGTGGTTGCCGAGCGTCACCGCGTCGGGCTTGATCTGATTGAGGAATTCCTCCTCCGCCGTGCCCTTGTAGGTGATGTAGAACAGCGATCCCTGAAAGCTGTCGCCGGCATTGAGCAGCAGCACGTTCTGGCCTTCGAGCTTCTTGCGCTCCTGTGCGATCGCGGTGACCAGCCGGCCGGCGCCGCCGATGCACTCACCCTTGGTCTCTTCCTCGGCCGAGCAGGTTGACTCGTATTTGTTGTTGCCTTCGATGCGGCTGTGCCAATCGTTGAAATGCAGGATGTTCAACGTGTAATCGGCAAAGGATGGTGCGGCCGACAGGCCGAGTGTCGAGGCAGAGAGGGCGGCAATGGCGGCGAGCTTCTTCATCTTCGTCTCCCGGATATGATCAAAGGCGTTTAACGCTCTTGCCCGACTGCAGGATAACAGCCAGCATTTCGGGTATGTTCACATCGCGGTTGTGGCGATGCAAGAAGAATCAGGGCGGATAACCGGCATCGGTTTGCCGGCATAAAAAAGGCGGCGGCATCGCGCCGCCGCCATCCGCAAAGCCGCATGGGAAAGGTTCAGCCGCGCCTGGTCAGCACGAAGTTCTGCCCGGCGGAGCTGGTGCAATTCAGCTGGTTTATGGACACCAGCAGGCAGTTGAAAGCGATTGGCTGCTGTCGGATCAGCGAGGTTCCGTTGATCTCGACCGAGGTGGCGCCGGTCTTGGTGTAGCTGCCGTCAGCGAATTTCTCACCGGTCTCCGCCGAAACGGTGGTGAAGACGCCGCCGTTCAATGTCGAGACCGCCTTGCCTTCGGCGTTCAGCCATGAGCCTTCGACGCCTCGCGCCTGCGATGAGATCGGTGGCCCGTCGGAGCCGCCGGTGGTGCAGGCGGCAAGCATCGTCGCAAGAACGCCCGCCGCGCCCGCAGAAAGAATTTTGCGCGCAATCGTCATATCAAATCCTCTCCTGACGCATCGGCCCAATCGTCAAACGACGTTTTGGGGAACACGATGTGCGTGGCCTCAAGTTTCCAGAGCCGTCCCTCGTGCGTCCAAATGGATGCACACTGCGCTCGTCCGCATCCCTTCAATCGCCCGATTTCCGGGCGATTGCAAGGCAGTGATGCAGGGGTATGGAACCGCTATCGAACGAGGATGTTGCGGAATTGCCACGGGTCGCTTTTGTCGAGGTCTTCGGGAAACAGGCCCGGACGGTTATCGAGCGGCGTCCAGTCGGTGTAGTAGCCCTTGACCGGTCCGAGATACTGGGACTGCACTTCTAGGCAGCGCTTGTAGTCCATCTCGTCGGCCTCGACGATGCCGGCTTCCGGGTTTTCCAGCGCCCAGACCATGCCGGCGAGCACGGCCGAGGTGACCTGCATGCCGGTAGCGTTCTGGTAGGGCGCCAGCTTGCGGGCTTCGGCCAGCGACAGCTGCGAACCGTACCAGTAGGCGTTCTTGGCATGGCCGTAGAGCAGCACGCCAAGCTCGTCGACGCCGTCGACCAGCTCGTTTTCGTCGAGCACATGGTGGACCGGCTGCGGCTTGCCGGCAGCGCCGAACATTTCGTGGAGTGACAACACGGCGTCGTTGCAGGGGTGATAGGCATAGTGGCAGGTCGGGCGGTATTGGACCTTGCCCTTCTTACCGCGCACGGTGAAGAAGTCGGCGATCGAGATCGCCTCATTATGCGTCACCAGGAAACCGTATTGCGCGCCCGGCGTCGGGCACCAGGAGCGCACGCGGGTGTTGGCGCCGGGCTGTTCGAGATAGATCGCAGCCTTGGAGCCATGCTTGTGCTCCTTGCCGTTCTTCGGCATCCATCTCTCATGCGTGCCCCAGCCGAGCTCGGCCGGCTGCAGCCCTTCCGAGATGAAACCTTCGACCGACCAGGTGTTCCAGAACACGTTCATCGGCTTCGGCTTCTTGGTGCGCTGGGTGTCGCGCTCGGCGATGTGGATGCCCTTGACGCCGGCCTTCTTCATCAGCTTCGCCCAGCCGTCACGGTCGTCCTGCGCGGGTTCGGAAAACTCGAGGCCGAGGTCGCCGGCAAGGTTCAGCAGCGCCTGCTTGACGAACCACGAGACCATGCCCGGATTGGCGCCACAGGTCGAAACCGCGGTAGCGCCGCCGGGCTTGTCGTGCTTCTCCTTGATCAAGGCTTCGCGCAGCGCGTAGTTGGTGCGGCTGGCATTGTCGGCCTTGGCGTCGAAATAGAAGCCGAGCCACGGCTCGACGACGGTGTCGATGTAGAGCACGCCGAGCTTGCGGCAGAGCCGCATCAGGTCGACCGAGCCGGTATCGACCGACAGATTGATGCAAAAGCCCTGGCCGCCACCATTGGTCAAAAGCGGCGTCAGCAGTTTCTTGTAGTTTTTCTCGGTCACGTGCTCCTGCACGAAGGCGATGCCGCGCTCGTCGAGCAGCTTGCGGTCGGTGTCGAGCGGGTCGATGACCGTCATGCGCGACTTGTCGAATTTGAAATGGCGCTCGATCAGAGGCAGCGTTCCCCGTCCGATCGAACCAAAGCCGATCATCACGACAGGGCCGGTGATTTCACCGTAAACGGGCCAGTTTTCATTCGCCATTTTATCGAGCACTCCTTCAAGCAACGCGCCAAAACGGCCGTTCGACCGCCGCGCGACAAACCATAGATCATTGTCACAATAAAGCGAAAAGCAGGGATAAGGTTAGTTCCCGACGGCGCAGATGCGCCTACGGTTCGAGCAGTTTCGCGAATTCCGGCGTGAGCAGCGCTTGTGCTTCGGAGTCCGGGATTTCAACGAGATCGCCGCCGCAAGCCTGGATGACGTTGGGCAAACCTTGCAGGCCGAAGACCAGAACCTGCCTGTCGCCATCGCGCTTCAGGCTGGCGCCGAGATAGTCGCCGATCAAATCGTCGGTGCCGCATTCGGCCTCGTAATCCACCTCGGTCTGGTCGCTTGGCTTCTTGCGCTTCTCCTTGACGAAGGTGGCCAGCGAGGGGCCTGGCTTGCCGTCGACCGTATCGGAAAACATGTCCTGAAGGGTAAGCAAGGCGCCACGGCGCACGTCCATGACATAGGCGTCGGAATAGTTGTTCGGATGCGCACCGCCGCAATAGAGGCTGCCGGATTCCGACCAGCTCATCAGCTTCGGCGTCAATGACGTAACTTTGGACGTCGTGTCTTCATAGCCGCCAAGCGAATCGTCGTCCATGCCCTCCATCGGCGGCCCGTCGTGGAAACCGGCATATTGCAGCGCCGCGCATGTCAAGGCGCTGAGGCTGTCATGCCAATGGCGGTTCTGCAGCAAGGCATTGGCGGCTTCGATCGGCGCACTGCCGGCGAGATCGACGAGGCGCGGCCTGGCGAATTTGGTGCGCGGATCGGTGACATAGTTGTAGGCTGCATCCGGCCAACCTTCCTTGGCGTCTGCCTTGGGCGCGAAATCCAGCTTGAGATAGTCGTAGGGCGATGCCGCCATGGTGATCGGCGCATCGTCGCCCGAGAATGTCATGTCGGTGAAATCATAGAGATCGCGTGGCGTCGTCGCCGGCGTCTCCGTCTGGGCACGGCTGGCGATCCTTGTCAGCTTCAGCGGCAGGGTCTTTTTGGCCGTCCAGGTGCCTTCCAGCGTCTTGCCCTTGTCGGCGGAACTCAACCGCCAGACGGCGCCGATGGGTGGAGCCTGGCCGTCGCCGCACTTCTTGGCATCGCAGGCTTCTTCCTCGGCCAATTGAAAGGTGGCGCCCTTGCTCGACTTCGCCTGCAGAGGAATATCGACGCCCTTGGAACGGTAGAAATAGCGCGCCGCCAGTGCCTCTCCAGCCGTCGCCGGATCACCGGTAAACTCGACGACGATGTCGATGTTGCCGAGCTTCCCCGCATAGGTCACCGGTTCCGCATGCGCTGTTGCCGGCAACGCCAGGAATGCACCGAGCAGGACGGCTAGCTTCAGAACATGTCGGACCATCGTCACTCCTGAGCCATGGTTTGCAGGCGTTGCACCAGCCGGTCACGGTCTGATGTCATCCCCTTGTAGTCGAGTTGAGCCTCATCCAGCGCCTGCAATTGCGCCGCGAAAGAGGCGGCAAGCGTTGCCCGGTCGGGATGCCGCGCCAGCACTTTCAACGGGTCGAGATGGATGCGGATGGTGAACAGGATGTCGCGCGAGACGGACAGTTTGCGCAGCGTCTGGCGCTCCACGCGGATGAAGGCGTGGGCGTTTACGTCGCCGTCGGGAAATCGCGAGGGGCGCCTGGTGGCACGGTCGATGCGCTCGACATTGGAGAGCGGATGATAGAGCGCGTCGTCGGCCTGGATCGACCAGTTGAAGCGTTCGACAGCCTGACCCTGCAGGCCGTCGAACATGCGGTTGATGAGCTCGGCCGGCCTGGTGCCCGGACCGAAGCCCGGCACCGGTGCGTGGATCTGCTGCAGCGGCCGGCCGAATTTCTCGACCAGCGACCAGGATGACGGGAAACACAGCGAGCCGGCGGCGAGCCGCCAGCCGGTGTCGTCACGGCGCATCAGGATCAGGTCTTCCTGGACGAGCAGCGACGCTGCGACCAGCGGGGCATCGGGGAAGGTGGCGTCAGAGTCGGCTTTGGCGCCAATGACCTCAACCCCGGCATTGGTGCGCCGGTACATCCCGGGAAATCTCGACAGCAGATGTGCTTCGAGGAGGCCGCGCACTTCGCGCTGGGCGTCGCGCGTGCCGTCTTCCTCGACAAACACCTTGTCGGGAATTTCGGCATACAGCCGGCGCTTTTCGGCGAGATGGTCGAAGAGATACCGGTCGACCTCGATCCACTTGTCGAGTTCGAGCGGCTTCAGCCCGATGGTGAAGAGCTTTGAGGAGCCATCATAGGGCGTGTGCGTGGGCTGACGAGAATTCATGCTTCGCTAGAAAGTGTCCAATGCCGGCGGTTATTCTCGCAGCCGCTTCGTATCAGGCCAATGTTGCCGGGATCAAGCCGCGCAGAGAATTGCCGACGAACAGTGTTTTGGCGGATTTCAACTCGTCATAGCTGTAGATCGCCTCTTGGGCGCGGCCTTCGTCCAGCAGCTCGGCGCGCAATACGCCAGGCAGCAGGCCGCAGTCGAGCCTGGGTGTCATCAGCATGCCATCACCGAAATCGGCGAAGACGTTGGTGATGGTGCCTTCGCAGATTTCGCTGCGCTCATTTGCGAGCAACACTTCGTCGGCCTGGGTGATCAGATATTCGGAGCGGGCGTGGGTGTAGATCTGTCGCCGGCTGGTCTTGTGGCGCAGCAGCGCGTCCGAGGAAGAGAGCCGCACCCGCGCCAGTCGCAGCCGCCAGACCTTGTCGGCGGCGAACGGCTCATAGGGCTGGACCGAGGCGGTCACTTCGCCATTGCGCTGCAGGGCGAGCCGGGTGCGCAGCGCCGTCTGCTGCGCCCCGATAGTATTCGCCAGCACCTCGCCGATCGGCTGCGGATCGCAGGCAAAGCCGAGTTCTTCCGCCGAGCCGTAAAGGCGCGCGAGATGGCGTTCGAAGCGCAGAAAGCCCTGGCCGGGCTCCCAGCGCATCGTCTCGATCAGCTCGAAATCGGCGGTGTCCCCGTCGCGAAGCGCGCCTTCAGCAGACACTCCTGATACTCCTCTTGCGCCGTCGAATCGAAGACGACGCCGCCGCCGACATTGTAAACGGCCTCGCCACTGGAAAAGAGCGATATGGTGCGGATCGCCACCGAAAAGCGCATCATGCCGCCAGGCGCGATCCAGCCGATGGCGCCGCAATAGACGTCGCGCGGTGTCTCTTCCAGCTCGTGCAGGATTTCCATGGCGCGGATTTTCGGTGCGCCGGTAATCGAGCCACAGGGAAACAGCGCGCCAAAGATTTGGCGGATGCCGAGATCAGGCAGAAGCTTCGCCCGCACACGGCTCACCATCTGATGGACGGTCGGGTAGCTCTCGATGCGGAACAGTTCCGGCACTTCCAGCGTGCCGATCTCGCTGATCAGGGAGATGTCGTTGCGCAGGAGATCGACGATCATCCGGTTCTCGGCCTGGTTCTTTTCGTCGCTGCGCAAGAAGGACTTCAACCGCGCGTCCTCGGCCTTGGTCGCGCCGCGCGGTGCGGTGCCCTTCATCGGATGGGTTTCGATCATGCCTAAGGCATTGATCTCGAAGAACAGCTCGGGCGAACGCGATAAGATGATGGGATCGCCGAGCGAAATCAGTGCGCCATACTTGACCGGCTGGCGTCCTGTCAGTGCGTCGAAGGCAGCAACCGGATCGCCCGACCATTGGGCACGGACCGGAAAGGTCAGGTTGCCTTGGTAGCAGTCGCCCTTGCGGATGTGGTCGTGAAGGCGCGCGAAGCGTTTGGCGTAGTCCTGAGCGGACCAACTGGCCCTGGCGTCGAAGATGGGGCCATTGGTGGCCGGCGCATCGTTGCGCGGCACGGCCTCTTCGGCCGGAGCATTGAAGACACCCAGACAAACCAATGGCGCGCGCCGGCCTTCAGGCAGCAGCGGCACGAGTTTCGGTTCGAGCAGATAGCCCGCTTCGTAGGAGAAATAGCCGGCCAGCCATTTGCCGGCATCGCTCGCCGCCTGCGCAGCCGCCAGCGCCGGCAGAAAATCCTTGGCATCATAGGCAATGATGATGTCGGCCGGGTGGTCGAAGACCAACTGACGGCCGCTTTCATCGTTGCGGAAAATGGCAGAGGGCAGGGGCATGGGGCTCGGGTACTGCGGTCGATGACGCCAGAACCGCTCTATATGGGGGCCGGGCGGCGTGCAATCGAGGGAGCGGCGTCGCAGGGCGCAAAGACAGTGGCGAATGCAAAAACAAAGACGGCGCCCGAGAGCGCCGCCTTCTGCTTATGTTGCCGATGACAGATCAGCTGTTGTTGGCGGTCCCGGCGCTCGGGAATTGGCGTGCGAACTCCTTTTCGTCGCCGGCGGCAAGCAGCTTGGCCTGCTCGACCCACTTTTCGCGAGCGATGCGGCCGTCGAAATTCAGCGTGTCCTCGATGCGCTTGACGTCGGCCGCGGTCCAGCCGGCGATCTGCGCGTAGGTCGTGACGCCAAGGCCCTTGAGCAGTTTGTCGTTGACCGGGCCGATACCGATCAGGCGACGCAGATTGTCGGCCTTTCCAGCTGCCGGGGCGGCCTTCTTCGGGACGGCGGCGGGCTTTGAAGCCGCGGCTTTGGGCGCGGCCTTGGCGGCGGCAGGTTTGCTGGCCGCTGGTTTTGCGGCCGCGGATTTGGCCGCAGCTGGTTTGGCCGCGGCGGGTTTGGCGGGGGTCGGTTTCGCGGCCGGGGCGGACTTGGCCGTTGCCGCTGTCGATACCAGGGCGGCCGGCGCCGAACTTGAAGGCTTGGCGGATGGAGCTGATGTTTCACGCAGCCGCCGTTCGAGATCGGCGCGGGTCTTGCCGCAGGCGTCGAGTTCGCCAGTCAGGCGATCGGCGTCGGCGCGCAGTCTGTCACGCTCGCTGCGGGTGCGGTCGAGATCGCCGCGCAGGCTGTCGAGTTCGCCGCGCAGCCGGCCCCAGATAAACCAGCCAACCAACACACCTACAAGGAACGCCAGGACAATGTAAAAGAAGGTCATCGTCTCTCTCCAGTCGGATCCGTCCGCCGCCGTCCCAAGTCATGACCTTGGCAGATCGGATCATCCAATGTGGTTCGGCGGCTCAGGGAACAGCCGGTCTGTCGTCGAGTGTCGGCGTTCGGCTTTCCGCCCATTGCCAACCGTCGCTGTCGCATTCGTCAGACCGCTGCCATGGGCCGGGATACTGTCCGGCCTTAAGCCGCGCGCCCGGCTGAGCTTCAGTCGGAAAGCTATCATACGGTTTCGGGAAAGCTAACGGAATTTTCGCCGGAGAGTTATTCAAGAACAGATATTTAGAACAAGAACAGAGCTGCCGTCACATGCATTCCGGCTAAACTGTTCTGCGATTCTGCAAAGTCGAGGCCGCTGCTGAACCTGCCACTCTGCGCCATCGGTCCAATGGGTGCGCGCATTAACTGTCGAGCGCTTCCAACTCGTCGATCAGGCCGCCGATCACGCCAAGCCCGATCTGCCAGAAGGCGGGGTCGGTGGCGTCGAGGCCGAAGGGCGCGAGAAGCTCCGAGTGATGCTTGGTGCCGCCGGCGCGCAACATCTCGAAATACTTATCCTGGAAGCCATGCTCAGCGTTCTGGTAGACCGCGTAGAGCGAGTTCACCAGGCAGTCGCCAAAGGCATAGGCGTAGACGTAGAAGGGGGAGTGGACGAAGTGCGGGATGTAGGTCCAGAAGACCTCATAGCCCTCGCGCAGCTTGATCGCCGGCCCCAGGCTTTCGGCCTGCACCTCGAGCCAGAACTGGCCGAGCTTGTCGGAGGTCAGTTCGCCGTTCTTGCGCTCTGCATGCACCTTGCGTTCGAATTCGTAGAAGGCGATCTGGCGCACGACCGTGTTGATCATGTCCTCGACCTTCTGGGCGAGCATCGCCTTGCGCTCGCGCTTGTCGGTGGTCTGGTCGAGCAGCGAACGGAAGGTCAGCATCTCGCCGAACACCGAGGCCGTCTCGGCCAAAGTCAGCGGCGTCGAAGCCATCAGCGCGCCCTGGCCGCCGGCCAGCACCTGATGCACGCCGTGGCCGAGTTCATGCGCCAGTGTCATCACATCGCGCGGCTTGCCCATGTAGTTGAGCAGCACGTAAGGGTGCGCCGAAGGCACGGTCGGATGGGCGAAGGCGCCGGGCGATTTGCCGGGCCTGACCGGCGCGTCGATCCAGTTGCGGTCGAAGAAGGTGCGGGCGATCTCCGCCATATCGGGGGAAAAGCGCTGATAGGCCGATAGCACAGTGTTCCTGGCATCATCCCAAGGAATCACCGCTTGCGGCGTTTCGGGCAAGGGCGCGTTGCGGTCCCAGTGGTTCATCACCTCCATGCCCAGCCAGCGCGCCTTCATCGCGTAGTAGCGATGAGACAGGCGCGGATAGGCCTCGCGCACGGCCGATGCCAGCGCGTCGACCACGCTGCGCTCGACACGGTTGGCGAGATGGCGTGAGTCGGCGATGTCCTCGAAGCCGCGCCAGCGGTCGGAAATCTCCTTGTCCTTGGCCAGCGTGTTGGTGATCAGCGTGAAGGTGCGCAGGCTCTTGCGGAAGGTTGTGGCCAGCGCTTCGGAGGCGCGGCGGCGGACCTCCCCATCGGCGTCCTGCAGGCGGTTCAGCGCCGGCTCCAGCGTCAGTTCCTCGCCGTCTATGTCGAAGCGCAGATCGGTCATCGTCTCGTCGAACAGCCGGTTCCAGGCACCGCGCCCGGTGATCGACTTCTCATGGAACAGCTGCTCGACCCGGTCCTCGAGCTGGTAGGGCTTGTCCATTCTGAGGTCGAGCACCCAGGGCCGGTAATGGGCAAAGCCGGCGTCGGCGGCGAGGGCGGATTCGAGCGCCTTGTCATCGATCAGGTTCAGTTCCAGCGCGAAGAACAGAAGATGCGCGCTGGCGTCGGTCATCTTTTCCTGGATGTCGCCATAGAGCTTTGCGCGCTGCGGATCGGCGGTGTTGCCGGCATAGATCAGGCCGGCATAGGAGACGATGCGGCCGATCAGTTCCTCCAGCGCCTCATAGGCTGTCAGCGCCTCGCCAAGCCTGCCGGCGCTTCCGCGCCCGGCCTCCGCAGCCAGTGTGCCCTTCCAGCGGTTCTCGAAGGCGACGGCGTCGGCCGCCGCCTTGGCAAGGTCGCGCTTCAGTTCGGGCGCCTCCATGCCGGAATAAAGATCGGCGAGATTCCATTCCGGCAGGTCGCCAAGTTCCGCCGCGCCCTGACCGGACGCTACCGCCGCAAGCTGCCGACCGAGAATCCTGCTCATCAACAATTACCTTCTGGAATCAAGGGGAAAGGACAAGCCGGTCAAATCCTAAGGAATTCGTTCACCGGGTTTTTTGAAACCTTGTTTAGAACCCTGTGCCAAGATGATCCATGGGAATTTCCCAGGCGGGCAACTCAAATCAGTCATGACAGGTTCCATTCTTATAGTCGATGACGATCCCGTGCAGCGCCGGCTGCTCGAAGCGGCGGTGACGAAATTCGGCCACAGCGCCATCGTTGCCGATGGCGGCGAGGCCGGTCTGAGCGCGCTTGACGGACCCAATGCGAGGGATATTTCGGCAGTCATCCTCGACCTTGTCATGCCGGGCCTCGACGGCATCGGCGTGCTGAAGGCGATGCGCGAGCGCGGCATCACTGTTCCCGTCATTGTGCAGACTGCGCAGGGCGGCATAGAAACGGTGGTCTCGGCGATGCGCCACGGCGCCTTCGATTTTGTCGTCAAGCCGGCGTCTCCCGACCGGCTGCAGACCGCGATCGGCAACGCGCTCAAGGTCGAGGCGGTCGAGGACGAGGTCAAGCGCACGTCGCGGCGTCGGGGCGGCCACCTGACATTCAAGGACATGATCACGCATAGCCCGGCGATGGACCGGGTGATCCGCCTCGGCCAGAAGGCTGCGGCCTCCAACATCCCGATCCTGATCGAGGGCGAATCGGGCGTCGGCAAGGAATTGGTGGCGCGCGCCATCCAGGGCAGCGGCGAACGCCGCACAAAACCGTTCGTCACCGTCAATTGCGGCGCCATCCCCGACAATCTGGTCGAATCGATCCTGTTCGGTCACGAGAAAGGTTCGTTCACCGGCGCCACCGAAAAGCACACCGGCAAGTTCGTCGAGGCGCATTCGGGCACGCTGTTCCTGGACGAGATCGGCGACCTGCCGCTCGACGTGCAGGTCAAGCTGTTGCGCGCCGTGCAGGATGGCGAGGTCGATCCGGTCGGCGGCCGTTCCACCGTCAGGGTCGACATCAGGCTGATCTCGGCCACGCACCGCAACCTTCTGCAGCAGGTCAAGGACGGCAAGTTTCGCGAGGACCTGTTCTACCGGCTCAACGTTTACCCGATCGTCGTGCCGCCGCTGCGCGACCGCCGCGACGACATCCCCTATCTGGTCAAGCATTTCATGGACAAGGTGGCGCCGGCGGGCAATCGCCTGCACGGCATCTCGGATGCCGCACTGGCCATGCTGCAGGCCTATGATTGGCCGGGAAACATCAGGCAGCTGGAAAACGCCGTGTTCAGGGCCTCGGTGCTTGCCGAAGGCGATGTGCTCACGACTGACGAATTTCCGCAGATCCGGGCGCAGGTCGACGGCACCGTCAATCTCGACGCCGATGCGTCCTTGTCGGACCCCGGCATGGCCTTGAGCACCGGATCGCAAGGCGATGGCGCGCAGACTGACGACGCCGGTACTGCAACTGCCGAGCCCGCCCCTCCGGCGAGGCTGCTTCAGCGTTTCGGCACGCTGCGGGCGCTGGACGAGCGTGGCAATGTGCGTGCGCTGGCCGATGTCGAACTCGAAATGATCAAGCTCGCCATCGACCATTATAACGGCCAGATGAGCGAGGTCGCGCGGCGTCTCGGCATCGGCCGCTCGACGCTCTACCGCAAGCTCAAGGAATACGGCATCGACCCGGAAACCGGCCGCCTCGACCGCCTTGCCTCCTGAACGCCGAATTCCACAGCTTGCCAACGCAAGGCCGGGACCAGCTTGCCATGCCAAATCCGGCGCTGCATAAGGGTTGGGGCGGGAATATGACTGATGCGGACAGCGTTGTTCACGCATTAAGGCCAGCGGTAACAGATCGTGTAGCGGGAAAAGGCTGAATCTTGATCTAAACCAGCAGTTTACCAAGAAATCCTGTGTATTATTTTTGACGGGATATCGCCACGGTGTTACCGCATTTCGGCTTCAATAAGCGATGATTAACCATTAGGATCGATATTCGGATGTAAGAACCACGCATCCGTTTGGACAAATCCGGGGACAAACGGCAGCCTGCAAGGCCTTTTGATTTGAACAAAGTCGAACGACACAGAAACGGGCGGCGCGATCACATGGGCGTCTGGCCGAGATGGCTGGCAGCGGTGATCGTTGCGTTCGCTTTCCTTGCCGCTACTGCTGCCGGCGCCAGCGCTGAAACGCGCTCGCTCAAGCTCTATCACCTCCACACGCACGAAAAGGCCGAGATCGTCTACAAGCGCAATGGCCGCTACGATCCGGCAGGCCTCAGGAAGATCAACATCATCCTGCGCGACTGGCGTCGCAACGAACCGACCAAGATGGATCCGCGCCTGCTCGATCTGGTGTGGGAAGCTTATCGGCAGGCCGGCGCCACCGACTATATCCAGGTCGTTTGCGGCTATCGCTCGCCGTCGACCAATTCGATGCTGCGCAGCCGCAGCCGCGGTGTCGCCAAGGAAAGCCAGCATATGCTGGGCAAGGCGATGGACTTCTACATTCCGGGTGTGCCGCTGAAGAAGCTGCGCAACATCGGCCTGAAGATGCAGGGCGGCGGCGTCGGCTACTATCCGTCGTCGGGTTCGCCCTTCGTCCACATGGACGTCGGCAATGTGCGGCACTGGCCAGGCATCAGCCGCCAGGAACTGGTCAGCCTGTTTCCCAATGGCAAGACGCTGCATGTGCCGAGCGACGGCAGGCCGTTGCCGGGTTATGACCAGGCGCTCGCCTCCTACAAGGCGCGCAAGGGCGCCGGTTCTCCTGCCATCATGATGGCCAGCGCAGGCGGCAGCACCAAGAAATCCGGTGGCTTCCTGTCCGCTTTCTTTGGCGGTGGCGGTGAAGACGAAGCCGACGACAGCGCCGATGTCGCTACCGCCGCGCCGCCGCCGAGAAGCGTGAAGCCGGTGCTGGCTGCCACGAGCAACAACAACAGCAATCTGCCTGGCATCGCGATCGTGTCGCCGCAGAACGCCAAGCGCGCCAACATTCCGCAGCTTGCCGACGACAGCGCTGACGATGCGGAGCCGCAGGACACGCCGGAGACGATCATCGCCGCGCTGCCCGCCAAGGAAGTGCCGCTGCCCGCTTTCGCACCGCGGCCGAAGGCCGATGTCGGCGCGCAACAACCTGAGACCGTGCCGTTCGGCGTGGCCGATGCCACCACCGAACAGACGGTGGCGACGGCGCAGGCGCCGGCCAATGTGCCGTTCGGCACGGCCGATGCGAGCAATGCCGACCAGGGGGCCGATCAAGCTGCCGCTCCGGCGCAGGTCGCGGTCAACGTCCCGTTGCCGACCTGGCGTCCCGACCGCTCTTCGCCGCCGGCTGAGCTTGCGCCGCAGGACAAGGGCGTTCTGCTGGCGCTGGCCGATACGGCTGCCCACAAGCAGACCGCAACCGACGCGTTCTCGGTGCTGCCGTCGCAGCGTCCGGACGAGGTCAAGGCGGTTCTCGAACAGGCCAGCGCCGCCGATACAGCCGGTGCTACCGACGACTATCAGGTTGCGTCGCTTGAGCCGCGCTCGGCGTTCAACGATCCGTCAGGTGTCGATGCCGCATCGCCGCGCGGCGCTATTGCTGCCCGTCCCGCCGGTACCGATCCAGCCTCGGTGATCGGCGCCGGCGTCAAGACGACACGCAAGGAAGCCAGGGCTTCGGCCCGCGACCTGAAGCCAGGACCGAAGGCAGTGGTGATGGCGGCCGAACCGCAGGCGGCCCGCTGGGCGCTGAGCAGCGGCGACAACATCGCCACCGTTTCCAGCCCGACGACAGCGCCGCGCTATGCCTACAACATCGTGCATACGCCGCCGAGCGAGGTCTACACCGCAGGCTTTCAGGCGGACAACCAGATGGCCGATGCCAACCGCTTCACCGGCAATGCCGTAAAATTCCTTTCGGTCGCCCGCTTCCAGACGAAGTAAGGGCGTGACCGGGGCGTTATCGACTCGAAGCCGCGCTGGGCAACCTGTGCGGCTTTTGTTTTTAGCGAGATCTCGAGCACTGGCTTCCATCGCCACAGAATGCTAACCACCAAGCTGCATTCCCGCTTCGTCTAATGGTAGGACAGCGCCCTTTGAAGGCGTGAATCGTGGTTCGAGCCCATGAGCGGGAACCAAAATCTCAACGCGTAGCAAACCCGGTCGGCGCAGCTGGCGGGTTTTTGTGCCGAGTGCAATTCCGGGAACACTGTGATTTTCCCGGAAAAGCGCGGAGCGCTTCCCTTGGGAATTGCGCAAAGACAAAGTAGCGGAGGTTATTTTCCGAGCTTGCTCGCGGTCTGTGCGAGCGCCTCGATCTCATCCCACTTGCCGGCCTTGACCAACTCGTCCGGCGCCACCCACGAGCCGCCGACGCAGATAACGTTGGACAGGCTGAGATAGTCGGCGGCGTTCTTGGCCGAGATGCCGCCGGTCGGGCAGAATTTCACGTCGGCCAGCGGCGAGGCAAAGGCCTTCAGCGAGGCGATGCCGCCGGATTGTTCGGCCGGGAAGAATTTCAGGAACCGCAGGCCGGCCTCGCGGGCAGCCATGATCTCGCCGGGCGTGATGGCGCCGGGCAGCAAGGGAACGTCGCTGTCCTTGGTCGCCGCCAGCAACTCTCGCGTGATGCCGGGGCTGACGATGAATTTCGATCCGGCGGCCGCTGCCTCGTCGAACTGCTTGGCATCGAGAATTGTGCCGGCGCCGACAATGGCGCCCTCGACCTCACCGGCGACGCGGCGGATCGCTTCCAGCGCATCGGCGGTTCTCAGCGTGATCTCGATCGCCGGCAGGCCGCCGGCGGCGAGCGCCCGGGCGAGCGGGACGGCGTCCGCGACATTGGCGATCTTCAGCACCGGAATGACCGGCTGGCCATTGAGCAGCGACAGGAGCTTTTCGGTCTTGCTGGGCATTGGCTTGTCTCTCCCTAGGTGATTTCAACCGATTAGCAGAAGGCCGATTCCGAGTCCACGAAACCCGGCCTGCCGCGATGTCACATGTCGGCCAACGAGCCTGCTGGCGAATACCGACAAGGTGTCTTTAGCTCTGCCTTGAATCCGCTTTGACCACGGTTTAGTGGCTTGGCGATGACCAACCGTGAACCCGTGCGCGTCGCTGCGCTCTACAAATTTGCGAGGCTGGGCGACTTCGACGCGCTGCGAGAATTGCGCACGCCGCTTGCCGCCTTCTGCTGCGGGCGCGGCATCAAGGGCACATTGCTTCTGGCGCAGGAAGGTATCAACGGCACGGTCGCCGGCAGCGAAACCGACATAGCCGACCTGATCGCTTATCTCGAGGCCATCGAGGGTCTTGCCGATCTCGAGGTCAAATACAGCACTGCCGCCGAAATGCCGTTCCATCGCATGAAGGTGCGGCTGAAGCGCGAGATCGTCACCATGGGCGTCGAAGACCTCGACCCGGCGACGGGTGCGGGGACCTATGTCGCGCCGGCCGACTGGAACGCGCTGATCTCGGACCCCGGCACCATCGTCATCGACACACGCAACGCGTACGAAGTGTCGATAGGCACGTTCGAGGGTGCGGTGGATCCACGCACGTCGAGCTTTCGCGAATTCCCGGCCTGGGTGGAAAAACACCGCGACCAACTCGACGGCCGCAAGGTCGCGATGTTCTGCACCGGCGGCATCCGCTGCGAAAAGGCGACGGCCTATGTGAAGTCGCTCGGCTTCGAGGATGTGTTCCATCTCAAGGGCGGCATCCTCAGATATCTTGAAGAGGTCCCGGCCGAAGACAGCCTGTGGCAGGGCGAGTGTTTCGTCTTCGACGAGCGGGTCTCGGTGTCGCATGGGTTGACCGAAGGCGAGGCCGAACTCTGCCGCGCCTGCCGGCATCCGCTGACGCCGGAGGACCGGCTGTCGCCGCATTTTTCCACCGGCGTGTCATGCCCGCATTGTTACGAGGCACGCTCGGATGAGGATCGCACCCGCTATGCCGAGCGCCAGCGCCAGGTCGAACTTGCGCAGGCGGGGCAGGGGACATATCGGCAGTTAAGTGCCGCCGACGCCCTGACTGGATCACCACACGACAGAATAGCGGTCGATCACCCACAGCCATGTGCCGTCGGCCTGCCGGCGCGCGACCTCTGAGGTTATCGAGCCGTCGGCAAGCCTGGTCGACGTCAACGCGAGGTCGCCGTTAATGGCCGCCGGGCGCTGCTCGCCGCGCTGGAACTTTCGTCCGCTCGCGGCAAAGGCTTCGAGCAAAGCGCGGATCGCCTCGTGGCCACGCGTCAATTCGGCTGCTCCGGTGTCGATGGCGGCATCGGGTTGGAACAGCGCCACCATGCCGTCAATGTCTCCGGCCCACTGCCGGTCGATCAACAAACGTTCCAGATCCTGCGGATCGCGCGCCGGTTCCCGGCCAGGTTGATCGGTCACGGCAAGGTTCCTCCCTCGGCAATGCGGCGGCGACATTAGCGCAAGCCGAGGCCGGTATCGACACACCGATCACCGATTTGCGGCATTGCCGGCGCCGATAGTAAAGCGCGTCTCCGTCATTGTAATGCCAGTGTGCGGGACCTACCTCTGCAACGTCCAAAACCTGCCCGTTCACGTTTGGCGCGGGCCCTTTTCTGGAGGCACCATGTTCGACCCCAAGAAGCTTCTCGACGATCTGCTCGGCTCGCAAGTTCCCGGCACAACCGGCACCGTTCGCGACAAGGCCGGGCAGGCTGTGCAGATGGCCAAGGACAATCCGCTGGCCGCCGGTGCGCTGGCCGCGGTGCTGCTTGGAACCGGCACGGGACGGCAGGTCACCGGCACGGCCGTGAAGCTCGGCGGACTGGCTGCGATCGGCGGTCTCGCCTACAAGGCCTACCAGAATTACAAGGCCGGCAATGCACCCGCGCAGGCGCCGGCGGCCGGCCAGCCGGAATTGCTGCCGCCGCCCGCCGACACCGGCTTTCATCCTTCACAGGCGCCACAGGGGGAGGACGAGTTCACGCTGACCCTGGTGCGGGCGATGATCTCGGCGGCCAAGGCCGATGGCCATGTCGATGACGCGGAACGCCAAAAGATCGCCGGCAAGCTCAGTCTGGCCGGCATCGGCACGGAAGCGGAAAAGTTTCTGATGGCCGAGCTGGACAGCCCGCTCGACCTCGATACGCTGGTCGCAGGCGCCAAGACCGATGAGCAGAGGCTCGAGCTCTACACGGCGTCCCGACTGACGATCGACCCCGATACGCGCGCCGAACGCGGCTATCTCGACCTGCTCGCCGGCCGGCTCGGCCTGCCGGATGCGCTCGTCGATCATGTCGAGGCGACGGTGTCGGCGGCCAAGGTGCCGGTTCCGTCAGGCACGGCGCCGAACCCGCGCTGGTAGACAACGCAGCCGCGCGGGAAAAGCGTTAACTTCTCGTTTACCGAGGAAGCGCATGATTTTAGTCAGTCGGATCGGCTTTTCCTCCTCCCAAGCCCGGTTCAGATCAGGGCGGTCGCCAATGACCGCCCTTTTTGTCGGACCGATCACATAAAGCGCGTCGCGCTTCATGTTTTTGTCCTGATGCATGTCGTTCGCTCAAAACCGGGGCCACTTTTGAGCGACATGCATTAGTGTCCGGCTTGCCATGATCGCCTTCATTTGCGATGGGTCGGTGCATTCGGATGCACCCCGATCTGTGCCGGGGATGCGCGGCGCGCAGGAGCAAAATCCATGACAGCCCTCACAGAGAAAACCGTCATCGTCACGGGTGCCGGCACCGGCATCGGCAAGAGCGTCGCCACGGCGCTGCTCAAGGCGGGTTGGAACACGGTGTTTTGCGGCCGCCGCAAAGCGGTGCTCGATGCCGCCATTGCCGAGGCCGGGAAAACGGATGCCAAGGCGCTGGCGGTTGCCTGCGACATCAGCAAGGCCGGCGAAGTCGATGATCTGTTCGAGACGGTGGCCGCAGCCTTCGGCCGCGTCGATCTGCTCTTCAACAATGCCGGCATGAGCTACAAGTCGACGCCCATCGACGAGATCCCGGTCGAGGTCTGGAACGATATTGTCGGCGTCAATCTCACCGGATCGTTCCTATGCGCTCGCGCCGCCTTCGGCGTCATGCGCAAGCAAAAGCCAATGGGCGGCCGCATCATCAACAATGGCTCTGTGTCGGCCTATGCGCCACGGCCGGGCTCGGTGCCCTACACCGCGACCAAGCACGCCATATCGGGGCTGACCAAGACGCTGGCGCTCGACGGCCGGCCCTATGACATCGCCTGCGGCCAGATCGACATAGGCAACGCGCTGACCGATATGGCGCACGCAATGACGGTCGGCGTGCCGCAGGCCAATGGCACCATCGCCGCCGAGGCGGTGATGGACGTCCAACGCGTCGCCGACGCCGTCGTCCACATGGCCAGCCTGCCGCTCGACGCCAACGTGCTGTTCATGACCGTGATGGCGACCAAGATGCCGTTCGTGGGGCGTGGGTGAGCAGCCGAAGGCCTACTTCTTCAAAAACGCCTCGATCCGCTCCAGCGCTCGCAAGATGTTCTCTTCGGAATTGGCGTAGGAAAGCCTGATGTAGCCTTCGCCGAGAATGCCGAAATCGGGGCCGCCGATCAGCGCCACGCCGGCCTCCTCGAGCAGTGCCGAGGCGAGCTTCTTGGCCTTCCAGCCGGTCTTCGAGACATTCGGAAAGGCATAGAAGGCGCCCTTCGGCGTTATGCAGGAGACGCCGGGCAGCGCGTTCAGCCCCTCGACCACGATCTTCCTGCGGTTGTCGAAGGCGCGCATCATCTTGTCGACATCGTCCTGCGGGCCGTCGATCGCGGCGATGCCGGCGAACTGGCTCGGCGCGTTGACGCAGGACCAGCAATTGACCGCCAGCTTGCGCACCTTGTCGTAGAGATGCGCGCCCTTGTCGCCATTCGGCCAGATCGACCAGCCCATGCGCCAGCCGGTCATCGCCCATGTCTTCGACCAGCCGTTGAGCACGATCAGCCGGTCGCGAATTTCCGGAAAATTGAGCAGCGAAAAATGCGTCTCGCCGTCATAGGTCATGACGTCGTAGATTTCGTCGGAGAGGATAGCGACCTGCGGATGCGCTTGCAGTCCCTTTACCAGCTTCTCGATCTCGGCGCGCGGCGTGACGCCGCCGGTCGGGTTGGCCGGTGAGTTGAGGATTAGCAGTCTGGTCTTCGACGTGATCAGCGCCAGCGTCTCTTCTGCCGAGAAGGCAAAGCCGTTCTCCTCGCGGATCGGCACCGGAATGGGCGCGGCGCCGGTGAACTCGATCATCGAGCGGTAGATCGGAAAGCCTGGGTCTGGATAGAGGATCTCGGCGCCGGGTTCGCCGAACATCAAGATGGCCGCGAACATGGTCGGCTTGCCGCCGGGCAGGATCATTACATTCTCGGGCGAGACTTCGACGCCGGTAGTGGTCAGCGTGCGCCGCACCACCGCTTCGCGCGTCGCCAGCAGGCCATTGGCCGGGGTGTAGCCATGGTGGCCGTCGCGCAGCGCCTTGATCGCGGCCTCGACAATGTGCTGCGGCGTTTTGAAGTCGGGCTGGCCGATGCCGAGGTTGACGATGTCGCGGCCCTGTTGAGCCAGTGCAGTCGCGCGCGCCAACACGGCAAAGGCGTTTTCCTCGCCGAGACGGTCGAAGGCCGAAATCGTGTGGAGCATTTTTCCCGTCCGTGTGGTTCTTGCTGTTAGGTCGCGTTTTTGTGAGCGTCTGCTCACAAAAGTCAAACGGATTGGAGTTTTGCGTGTCGGAAAATCTCAAAGATTGGCAAGCGCGTCCGCGGCCCGAGCGCAAGCCCATTGACGGCCGCTATGTCCGGCTCGAACCGCTGAGCGCCGAAAAGCACGGCGATGGGTTGTACGAGGCGTCGTCCGTGCCCGACATCGATGGACGCTTTGCCTGGCTGCCCGACTACCCGCCGCAAACCCGCGCCGATTTCCAGCCATGGCTGGACAAGGTCGAGGCGAGCGAGGACCCGCTGTTCTTCACCGTCATCGACAAGGCCAGCGGCAAGGTCGCCGGGCGACAGACGCTGATGCGCATCGATCCCACCTATGGCGTCATCGAGATCGGCAACATCTATTGGGGGCCGCTGATCTCGCGCAAGCCGGCAGCGACCGAGGCGCAGTTCCTGTTCATGAAGTATATTTTCGACGGGCTCGGCTATCGCCGCTACGAGTGGAAATGCAACAACCGCAACGAGCCGTCAAAGCGCGCGGCGGAACGGTTCGGCTTCAAGTTCGAGGGCATTTTCCGCCAGCATCTTGTGGTCAAGGGTGAAAACCGCGATACCGCATGGTACTCGATCATCGACAAGCAATGGCCGGCGCTGCGCAAAGCCTATGAGGCATGGCTCGATCCCGCCAATTTCGATGGCGAAGGCCGGCAGAAGCGGCGGCTCGAGGATTTCCGCGCCGAGTTCGGCGCGTAACAGGAGTTTTTTCCGATGGCGCACAGCCATGATCATGGTTCGCTTGCTGGGCATGGCGCCAGCCACCTGCATGGCTCGACCGACAAGAAGCGTGTGCTGATCGCAGCCTGCCTGACCGCCGGCTTCATGGTGGCCGAAGTGCTTGGCGGCCTTTTGACGGGATCACTGGCGCTGCTGGCCGACGCCGGCCACATGCTCGCCGACTCGATCGCGCTTGGCCTTGCCTGGTACGCCTTCCATCTTGGCGGACGGCCGGCGACAGTGCGCCTGACCTATGGTTTCGGCCGGGTCAAGACGCTGGTCGCCTACACCAACGGCATCGCCATCTTCGCCATTGCTTTGTGGATCGTCTACGAAGCCTGGGGCCGGCTGATGACGCCGGCGCCGGTGCTGGGCGGGCCGATGCTGGTGGTGGCGATCGCCGGCCTTCTGGTAAACTTCGCCTCGTTCTTCGTGCTGCATGGCGGCGACCACGACAGCCTCAACATGCGCGGCGCCATCCTGCATGTGCTGGGCGACCTGCTCGGTTCGGCGGCGGCGATCGTGGCGGCGCTGGTCATCCTGGCCACCGGCTGGACGCCGATCGACCCGATTCTGTCGGTGCTGGTCTCGGTGTTGATCCTGTCCACCGCATGGTCGCTGATGCGCGAAGCCGCCCACGTCCTTCTCGAAGGCGTACCGGCAAGCCTCGACCGCGACATCATCGCCAAGGACATTGCCGGCACCGTCAAGGGCGTGCGCGAAGTGCACCATATGCATGTCTGGTCGCTGGACGGCTCCAGCAACATGGCGACGCTGCATGCCTGCCTCAACGATGGCGTCGATCCGCACCAGGCGGTCAGCGCCATCAAGAAGCGGCTCGCCGCCGAACACGGCATCAGCCACGCGACGGTCGAACCGGAATTCGGCCAGTGCGCCGACAGCCATGACGAGCACGATCATGACCACGACCATGGTGCGCCACCGCATCACGGCCATTATCACTGACAGGGAATTTCATGGCATTGGCATCCGAGTTGACGAGTTCCCGCTGTGGCGGGACGGCATGATGGATCGCGACACGCGAAACGCGCTGATTGCCGCAGCCTGGATCATGCTGCTGTTCGGCATCGCGGCGTTCTATCTGCCGACGGTGATGCTGGCTGTCGGCAATATCTCGACCGTACTTGCCGGCATCATCGGCATCGCCTTCGTGCTGGCATTCTTTCTGGTGTTCTGGTTGCGGGGTCGCAGCCAGAACAAGGGCAAATAAGAGGCTTTGAAATGCGCATCCTGATTACTGGCGCCGCCGGCATGGTCGGCCGCAAACTTGTCGACCGGCTGGCCAAGGACGGCACGCTCAACGGCCGCAAGATCACCGGGCTCGACCTGCACGACATCGTGCCGCCGCAGGCGCCGGCGATGGACGGCGTCAGCATCGCCACGCATACCGGCGACCTTGCCGACGCCGGTGCTGCCGAGAGCCTGGTGGCGTCACGCCCCGACGTCATGTTCCATCTCGCCGGCATCGTGTCGGGTGAGGCGGAAGCCAATTTCGATCTCGGCTACCGCGTCAATCTCGACGGCACACGGGCTCTGTTCGATGCGGTCCGGCTGGCGGGCTTTTCGCCGCGCCTCGTCTTCACCTCGTCGATCGCGGTGTTTGGCGCGCCGTTCCCCGATGTGATCCCGGACGACTTTCATCCGACGCCGCTGACCTCCTACGGCACCCAGAAGCAGATGAGCGAGGCGCTGCTGGCCGACTATTCCAGGCGCGGCTTCTTCGACGGCATCGGCATAAGGCTGCCGACCATCTGCGTGCGGCCCGGCAAGCCGAACAAGGCGGCGTCAGGTTTCTTCTCCGGCATCATCCGCGAGCCGCTGAGCGGCCACGAGGCGATCCTGCCGGTGCCGCGCTCGGTGCTGCACACCCATGCCAGCCCGCGTTCGGCGGTGAACTTCCTGATCCATGCCGCCGGGCTCGACGGTGCCGCTGTCGGGCCGCGCCGCAACCTCACAATGCCCGGCGTTGCCGTCACCGTCGGCGAGCAGATCGAGGCGCTGGAGCGCATTGCAGGCGCCGACGTCGTGAAGCTGATCCGCGAACAGCCGGATGAGACCATCTGGGCGATCGTCAAGGGTTGGCCGACGCGCTTCGAGGCGCGCCGTGCAAGGGACCTCGGCTTCAGCGCCGAAAACAGTTTCGATGAAATCATCCGCGCTCATATCGAGGATGAGTTGGGCGGAAAGATCGCGGGTCAGGCCTGACCCGCCGAGGTCATACAGTTCCGGACAGGCTCGCCGACAACAGCAACAGCCCGAACAGGAAGACGAACGCGGCGCCGCCGATTTCGACGAATGTGTGGATACGGTTGCCCATGCGGCCATCGCCGGCGAAATAGACCGCCCAGTTCTTGGCTGTCACAGCGATCGTCGCCAACGCCGAGACTGTGATGGCGGTGCCGATAGACATCGCCAGCACCGACAGCAGGCCGCCGAGCCACAGGCCGTTGAGCAGCGCGAAGCTGAGCACAATCAGCGCGCCGGAGCAGGGGCGGATGCCGACGGCGGCTACAGCCGACCAGGCCGTGCGCCAGTCGAAGCGGTCGCCCGACAGCAGCGCCGGATCAGGCGCATGCGAATGGCCGCACGTGTCGCAGACCTCGCCGGCCGGTTGATCGTGAGCGGCGTGATTGTGATGAGCGTGGTCGTGATGGGAATGATCGTGCGTGTCGTGGTCGTGCGCGGCGTGATCGTGATGATCATGCGAATGGTCGTGATGCACATGCAAGGCATGCGCATGCGCCGCGTGGCTGTGAGCGGCATGCGAATGGCCGCTATGGGAATGACCGGCGTGGGCTGCCGACAGGCTGTAGGCGGGCGCCTTGCCGAACCAGCGCAGGACCGTAGGCCCGAGCTTGCGCCACAGCAGCCAGGCGCCGAACAAAGTGACGAAGACATAGCTCATGATCTCCATGAACCAGGCTGCGTCGGTCATCGAGATCGCGGTGCCGCGCAGGACGAAATAGGCAAGCAGCATCACCAGGATCGCGGTCAGGCCCTGCAGCAGCGCCGAGACGAAGGACAGCAGGATACCGCGCCTGAGCGCCACTTCATTGGCCACCATGTAGGACGAGATGACCGCCTTGCCGTGGCCGGGGCCCGCGGCGTGGAAAATACCATAGGCGAAGGACAGGCCGATCAGCAGCCACATCTTGCTGCCGTCCTCGCGCATCGCCTTCATCGCGGTGGCCAGTGCGCGGTAGAATTCCTGCTGGCGCAGATTGATCCACATCAGGATGTGGGCGAACGGGCCGGTGGTGGGCGCCATGCCGTCATTGACACCGATGCCGAGTGAACTCTGGGCATGGGCCTGCCCGAGAAAGTGCGTCATCAGCAGGGCAGCGGCCACGAGGCCGAATGCCAAACGCAGGGACGGTTTCATCACCGGATCTATCCTTCTGGCGGGCAATTCAGTTCGAGCTTGGTGGCGAAGATCTTGCTCATGTCGGTGCCTGTCGGGTCGTTGAAGAACGCGTCCGTCAAGGTCTTCTGGTTTTCCTTGATCGCCTCGTCCGGATCAGGCCGGATGACGCTCTTGGTGCAGTTCGAGGGCAGGCCTTCCACCGTGATGTTGCTATCCTCGGTGAAGTCGATCGCCGTATAGAAGGTTGGATCGTAGACGCCGAAATCGATCTTGCCGGCGAGCTTGATCGGCACCTTGGGTTCGGATTCGAACAGGATGATCAGCTGGTCGTTTTCGAAATTGGCCATAAGATGCGGTGGCGGCGTCATCGGCACGTCCTTGCCGTCGACGGTGACGAGCTGGAAATAATTGAACTCGGCCAGCGAGGCATGAACGGTGTCGGCGACATCCTTCAGCTCCTTGTCGTCAAGCTTCAGGTCGGAGTTCTTGTCGAACTCCATCATCACCGTACTCGAAAACAGATCATCGAAACGCCAGAGGTGACGCAGCGCTTTCACACTTTGGTGATCCGGAGAGAGGATCACGTCGAGGCGGGCCTCGGCGAAGACATGAGGATGCGCGCCAGCCGCTCCAACGGCGGCAAAAGGCGCCGCCAAGGCCGAAGCCAGCATGATTGCGTGCCGTTTCAGATGCATTCTCGGTCGCTGTTCCATCGGCCTCGGAGAGATTTCGAGAGGTTACCAGAAACGGGGCGAAATTGGGACCGCGGCACGGCAAGACCGGGTCAGGCGCTCTCGCGGTTCTTGAACCACTGCACCAGAAAATCGACGAAGACACGGACCTTGGCCGGCAGATAGCGACGGTGCGGGTAGACGGCGAAAATCCCGCTGCCCGACTGGATGCGGTCGTCGAGCAACGACACCAGCAGCCCGGATGCGAGGTCGGGGGCGGCGATGAAATCGGGCAGGATGGTGAAGCCCAGGCCGGACACGGCGGCGGCTCGCGCTGCCATCGGGCTGTTGACCTCGATGGGACCCGATACGTTGACACTGACTGACTCCTCGCCATCGCCCCTGAAGCGCCAGTTGGCGAGCGAGCGGCCATTGGTGTCGACGATGCAGGGCAAGTTGGCGAGATCCTGCGGGCGCGTCGGCTTGCCGTGCTTGGCGATCAGCTCCGGCGAGGCGCAAAGCTTGATCGAAAACGGCCCCAGGCGGCGGGCGATCAGCGATGAGTTCTCCAGCCGCGAGATGCGCACGGCAAGATCGAAACCTTCCTCGACCAGATCGACAAAGCGGTCGTCGAGATGGATGTCGAGGACGATGTCGGGATGCTGCTTGGCGAAGTCGATGAGCGACTGGCCAATCGGCGCATCGGCGAAGGTGCGCGCCGCCGACAGCTTGATCCTGCCGCGCACGTCGCCGGAGGATTCGCGCACGGCGTCAGCCAGGCTGTCGACCTCGCGCACGATTTCCGAAGCGCGGCTGTAATAGGTATGGCCGGCCTCGGTTAACGAGAACTGCCGCGTGGTGCGGTTGAGCAGCAGCGCGCCGAGTTCGTCCTCGAGTTCGCGCACATATTTCGACAGCAGCGCCTTGGAGCGACCGATCTTGCGCGCGGCCGCCGAAAAGCCTTCGGCCTCGACGACGTCGATGAAGGCGCGCATGCGGGTCAGTGTATCCATCATCAGGCCTTTCGTGCCGCATCGAGAATTCGCCGGCCGAGCCGTATCAGGGCAATGTCGCTGCCGGGAGGGCCGAGCAGCGAGAGGCCGAAAGGGGCACCGTCAACCGAGCCCAGCGGCAGGGTGATTTGCGGAAAGCCTGAAAGACCCGAAAGGCACAAAAGATGCAAGGCCCTTTCGCGGTAGGCCTGGAGCTGCTGCGGCTCGCTTTTGACCAGAGGTGCGGGGCCTGGAACGGTGGGCAGGACAAGAAACCCGTCCTGGCCGAGCAGCGCGGCTAGCTCGGAGCGGAAGGTCAGGCGGCGCACCGCCTCGGCCCGCGCGGTCTTTTCGTCGATCGTGCGGCCAAAACCAAAGCGCTCCTCGACGCCCGGCCCGAGATCGCGCTCGCCAGAAATGATCCAGGCGCCATGCTGCTGCCAGGCCTCGGCGGCCTGGAGGCGGCGAAAGCACCAGTAGAGCTCGTCGGGGAAGGAAGCGAAGCTGTACTCCACCGGCGCCGGCTCACCGACAAGACTGGCGGCCAGCGCTCTCATCCTGGCATATTCGGCTGCCTCGGCGGGGCCGGCCACGAAAGCGTCCAGCCAGCGGATCGAAAGCGGCCGGGTGAGCGGATACGGATGCGGGTCGCGGCCGAGCAGCAATTTGCCGATCGTCTCATAGGTCTCGATGTCGTCGGCGAACCAGCCGAATGTGTCGAAGCTCGGCGCCAGCTTCATCGTGCCTTCAAGCGAAATGCGGCCATGCGTGGTGCGCAGCCCGATCAACCCGCAAAAGCTCGCCGGGGCACGGATCGAGCCGCCGGTGTCGGAGCCGGTGGCGATATCGGCAAGCTTGCCGGCCACCGCCGCCGCCGATCCGGAGGACGAGCCGCCGGTGACGCGATCGGGAGCGGCCGGGTTCACCGGAAACGGAAAATGCGCGTTCTGGCCCATCAGCGAGAAAGCGAACTCGTCGGTCTGCGTCTTGCCGATGAAGCGCGCGCCGGCGTCGAGAATCATCTGCACGGCCGGTGCCGTGCTGGACGCGGCATGCGCCTCGTCGAACTTCACCGGATTGCCGCAACCGGTGCGGTAGCCGGCGACGTCGTAAATGTCCTTTACCGCCAGCCTGAGCCCGGCCAGCGGCCCCAGTTCCGCATTGGCGACCGGCATGCGGCGCAGGTCGAGAAAGGCGTTGAGCGGGCCGTGCGTGCCTGGCATCGTTCGATATCCGTACACAGTAGGCCCAGCATTGTTCGATGCCGGAAATTTTACAACCTGGGATACGATTTTTATTGATTGTGAAATCTTTCGATCTTATATCGCGCTTGCCCAAAGTCGCACGTGCCTGTGGGTGTCCGCCGATCCTCGAATGGTGAGGGAAATCGGTAAGGTAACTGGAGCTAACCCCTCCAGTCGGTCTAGCGGCCAACCGCCAGCCCGAGGACACCTTGAAGCAACGACGGTGCGGGCCTTTCTGGTGTTCTGCCGGTCGTCCAAAGACCGGGGTTACTGAAGAGGCACACCTTCATTGCCGGCAGTGCGGACGGGTCTCCCATCCAAGCCAAGGCAGACAAAGCGAACCGAGGCCGGGCAAGGCCAAGGTTCACCGCCGCGAGACGGCGTTTCATGGTTCCGGGGTCTCCACCGGCTGGTTCCATGAATTTCCGTCCCGCCTTTGTTTGACCGCGCGTCGCGAGGCCGAGAGCCCGCGTCCGCAGCCTTATTGCGCGCCGCAAGGCGTTAATGGAGAGACCCCGATGGCCACTCAGCGCATCCTCGACTTCCTCGCCACCCGACGTCCGTCCGGCCCCTGCCTCGTCGTCGACCTCGATGTCGTGCGCGACAATTTCCGCGCCTTCGAAAAGGCGCTGCCCGATTCCCGGATCTACTATGCGGTGAAAGCAAACCCGGCGCAGGAAATCCTGCGCCTGCTTGCTGCGATGGGCTCGTCCTTCGACACCGCTTCCGTTGCCGAAGTCGAGATGGCGATGGATGCCGGTGCGCCGGCGGACCGCATCTCCTTCGGCAACACCATCAAGAAGGAGCGTGATATTGCACGCGCCTACCAGCTCGGCATTCGGCTGTTCGCCGTCGACTGCGTCGAGGAAGTCGACAAGATCGCCCGCGTCGCTCCCGGCGCGCGCGTGTTCTGCCGCGTTTTGACCGACGGCGAAGGCGCCGAGTGGCCGCTGTCGCGCAAGTTCGGCTGCGTGCCGGCGATGGCCGTCGACGTGCTGCGCCATGCCAGGACGCTCGGCCTCGACGCCTATGGCGTGTCGTTCCATGTCGGCTCGCAGCAGACCGACCTGACGGCGTGGGACCGTGCGCTGGCCGACGCCAAGAAGGTGTTCGCCACGCTCGCCGATGAAGGCATCGTCCTCAAGATGGTCAATATGGGCGGCGGTTTCCCGACGCGCTATCTGCGTGACGTGCCGGCGGCCCAGGCCTATGGCCAGGCCATCTTCTCGGCGCTGCGCAAGCATTTCGGCAATGCGATCCCTGAGACCATCATCGAGCCGGGTCGCGGCATGGTCGGCAATGCCGGCGTCATCAAGTCGGAAGTCGTGCTGATCTCGAAGAAGGCCGAAAACGACAATGTGCGCTGGGTGTTCCTCGACATCGGCAAGTTCGGCGGTCTGGCCGAGACGATGGACGAGGCGATCCGCTATCCGATCGTCACCCGCCATGACGGTTCGGAGACCGCACCTTGCGTGCTCGCCGGCCCGACCTGCGATTCGGCCGACGTGATGTACGAGAAGACGCCGTATCCGCTGCCTCTGTCGCTGACCATCGGCGACGATGTGCTGATCGAAGGCACCGGCGCCTACACGACCACCTACTCGGCGGTCGCCTTCAACGGCTTCGAGCCTCTCCGATCCTACGTGATCTGACGGCTTCGGCCTTCAGATCACCCCAGGCGGACGTTTGCGTCCGCCCGGGTTCGCCTGTGGAACAAGCTCCGCTCGTGAAGGATCGCGGAAATGGACATTGTAAATTACATTGACGGCATTGGATTCTCCCCCCTCGAGGGGGAGATGGCCGGCGCCATTCCCATCGTCGCCGAAACTGCGGCAGACATTGCATCGCGTGAAGCGTTGCTCGATCGCGCCATGGGGCCGATGCGGCGCAAGAAATCGTCGGAGAAGCTGCGGCGTGGCCGCCGGCCTTCCGAAGGCCTCGCTTTTATCGTGCGCGATGCAGCCGGCGCGGTTGCTGGTACGGTGCGGCTGTGGGACGTGCGTCTGGGCGAGGGTGGCCCGGGAGCACTTCTGCTCGGACCGCTCGCCGTCGATCCGGCGCTGAAGAACGCCGGCATCGGCTCGGCGCTGATGCGCCATGCTTTGGCCGAGGCCGCGCGTCTCGGCCATGCCGCGGTGCTGCTGGTCGGCGATGTGCCTTACTATGGCCGCTTCGGCTTCTCGGCGGAGAAGACCGGCGCGCTCGCCATGCCTGGTCCGTACGAGCGGCACCGCCTGCTGGCGCTGGAACTGATCGATGGTGCGCTCGACGGCGCGCATGGCACGCTGAAGGCTGCAGGTCGCAAGCTCAAGGCACAGAGGCTGTCGCTGGCCGCCTGATTGTCCAAAAACAAACGCCGCCGCCGGTCCTTTGCATTTCAGCGAGGGCGGCGTTTTGTTTTTGCGAAGGGCTCAGCCGATCAGTTGGCTGAGCGCCATGGCGACCGACATATCGCCTTCGACCTTTATCTTGCCGGACATGAACGCCATGGTCGGGTTGAGGTCGCCGGCGATCAGCGAATCCAGATCGTCGAGCGACAGCTTTATGGTGCAGTCGGTCGGCGCGTCGGTGGTCGAGACGGTTGCGCCGTCGATGACGATGACGCCGTTGCTGCCGGTATCGAACTTCACGGAATGTTCGAACCCGGCGCTCGCCACGCGCGACCTCATCTTCTCGGCAATATCCTGAACGCTCATGACTGTTCTCCTGGTCTCGTTGCGTTTTGCCGCGCTTCAGTGACCGGCCTCCGCCGAAGTCGCTGTCTCGCGCGTACCGCGATCCTGGTCGCTTGGCGCATATAGCTTCGAGTTGACGTAAACGTCAACGCGCGATGCGTCATCTCGTTTCAGTCGGAAGGAATGCGGCAGAGAACATTCGCCCTGCGACGAAGGTTAGTGTTCAGCAGCGGGCTTCGCCGCCTCGGCCTGGGCCGATTCCGCCGGGGCCGGTTCGGTCGGCGTGGCCGGATCCTTGCGGCGGCGCATGGCGTTGTCGCGGATTTCGTCCTTGGTCAGGAAGTTGACCTGGTCGATCAGCACTTCATGCACCAGGTCGGCGCCGACGCGGGCGTTGACGGTGTCGCGTATGGCCTTGCGGAAGGCATCGAGATCGATGGTTTCCTTCTTGGTGAAGTCGATCTGCGGATTGGAGTAGAGATAGGAATAGACCTGATCGGTCATCAGCGCTTCGGCCGGGATCGACATCTTCTTTATCTCGGCCGGCTCGACCGTGTAGACGAGCTTGGTGAGGAAATAGCCGTCGATCTTGGAATCGCGGACCAGCGGCACCGAGATGATGTCGGTCTTGACGTAGTCGAGGCCACCCAGCATCGGTTTCGGCGTCTCGCCGACGCCGCGCTCACCGGCCGCCTGGAACGAATAGAACACCGCGCCAAGCGTGGCGGCGCAGATCCAGATCGCGGCGGCGATGAATTTGATCACCGGTTGTTCCCGCCTGTTGCCGAAATCATCAGCTCGCCCAACCGAATTCGCCGGCCGAATAGGTGCCGTCGGCTTCGGCGCGCTGAATGGCGTTCTTCAACAGCGTGGCGACTTCGTTGACCGCGTTGAGGTGGGCGAGGATTGCAGCCTCGTTTTTCGCGAGCTTCTGGCGCAGCCGCGCCAGACTGTCGCGATGCTGTTCCAGGAATTCGATCTCGTTGGCGCCCTTCATGGCGCGGGTCAGCTCATAGAGGTAGCGGCTCTTGCGGGCGTTGGAGGCCTTGAGATCATAGCTGGTGTCGTTCTTCAAACCGGCCGTCTCTTCCTCGACCGCTTCCTCGATGCGGCCGATGATGGCGGCAAGGTTGCCCGGCCGTGCAAACGGGATCGGCGCTTCGGACGTACGCGCCGGCAGGTTGGAAGAGTATTTTGAAAAATCGGCCATTGAAAATCCTGGTCTAGATCTTGATTTCGGTTTTGATGGTCGTCTCGTCGCCGGTCATCGACCGTGCGGCCTTGCGCTGCAATTCCTCGACCAGCGAGGTGGACAGCCGGGTCTGCTGGTCGATCTCGGTCTTGTGCGGCCCGGTTGACACCGGGCCGATCGGCACGGTGCGCTTGCCGTCCTTGTAGTGGTCGGCGAGCAGCGATTTGGCGATGCCGATCCCGCCGCGCTCGGCCATGACGTCGGCGACACGCTCGGCAAGCTGCGATTTCCACATGTCGCCGGCCAGCCCCTTGCCGTAGACGCCCTCGGTGTCCTTGGGCAGCATGTTTTGGATGAAGGTCTGCAAGACCATCGCCTCGAACTTCTTGAACTTGCTGGCGGGATCGGCATTTGCGGCGGCCTTGTCGGCGGTAGCGCGCGACAGGATCGAGCCGGCATCGACCGAAGCAGCCATGTCGACAGAAAAATTACCGCCAACGCCGTTGGCCCGCTTGGCCAGCGCGGCACGGGCAGCCTCGATATCCGCCGGGTCGACGGCTCGGGCAACATCGAGAACGATGTCACTGGGTGGAGAAATCGCCAAGAAAGTCCGCCTCTTTGCCGGGTTTCCTGAGCGACCATGCCGCAACAAGCTTGTGGCAGGCTTGCGAGGGAGAGGGGAGGCGGAATGCTGTCAGCTCGTCTGCTACGCGCCAATAGCGGCCGTCCACACGGGTGGTCTTCAATGACCCCGACGGTGAAGGCCTGCTTACCGAAGCCTGTTCGACGAGGCGGCTATCCCACTTGTAATCCCGGCCCAATCCTTTACCGCACCCGTTGTGCGGTTTATCACCGCCAGAGTGGCGGATTCAGTGAGATCCCAAAGTGAAAAGAAGACGCCTCTTGTTTGTCGGCGGGAGCGGGGATCCTGGCGGTCTTCATATCCATACCGCCGACGTGGCCCACACCGCCGCTTCGCTTGGGTTTCCCGTCAAGATCATTTCCGTCAACACCGACTATTTTTCCGAGCTCCTTCCCCCTGAGACAATCGATGTAGAACTTGTCGAGGGCCTTTCTTATCAAAGGCTCATCGTCAAACCGAGACGGTTCCCGATCTCAAGATACATCCTTTGGGGGTCTGTGCTGGTCAGGCATCCCGGCCACGATATCATTTTCTGCCGTGGTGCTTTCGCGGAAACGCCTGTCGTCGAGTTGCTCATGGCCAAGGCCGCGGGCCGGCGAATTTACACCATCGAACACAGGCCGCGCGAGGCCGCGTGGCGATCCATGTTTTCGAAGCGCAGATATGGCGCGGTCATGAACGCCTGCGTCCAACGCGCCATCGGCGTGTCGAGCGAATTGTCAGAGATCGCGACGAAAGAGTTTGACATGGCTCCCCATAAGGTCCGTGTCTGTGCCAATTGGGTAGACCCCAACTTCGCACCTCCGACTGCCAATGAAAGGCGCCAAGCGCGCGAACGGCTTGGACTGTCAGACGATGTGCGGACGATCGGCTATGTCGGCCGGTTCGGGCCGGAAAAAAATATCGACGTGCTGATTGATGCTTTCTCGGCTCTTCGCGCGAGTCGGCCCGCCGCCAACGTCGCTCTGATCATCGCCGGGGATGGCTGGTTTCGCTCCGAAGTGGAAAACAAAGTGCGCTCGTCCGGAGCTGCTGACCGGATCAAATTGCTCGGCTGGCAAAACGATCCGCGTGCGATCTACCATGCGCTTGACCTCTTCGTCCTGGCCAGCTCAGTCGAGGGTTTTTCCCTCAGCCTGCTGGAGGCGATGGCCACAGGCCTACCCTGTGTCGCCCATCCCATGGCGAGCGCGCTGGAGCTGATCAAGGACGGCAGTAACGGCTTTGTGTCCGACATATCGACGGCGAGCTTGTTGGGCGAAAAGCTGAAGGAATTTCTGGACGCCGAAGCAGCGACGGTGAGCCGTCTTGGTCAGGCTGCCGCGCAGACCGTGGCGACCAGCTTCTCACGCAGCGCACGCTTGCCCGCGGTCCTTAGGGCACTTGACATCCCGCTCGATGGCTCAGGCCTGCCGCAGCCATTTCCGCGCGTTCTCACCTATCGGAACGCACAAGCCCGATCGCCCGCCGCAGGCTCGAAATCCAGTGCTTGAGCCAGAGGGTTTTCCGGCCTGTCCGCCAGGCGGCCCTGGCACAATTTTTGTCAAAATAGTCGAGCCGGTCTTCCATCAGAGCGTTAAGCGCTGGAGAAAGCCGGTATTGTTTTCGAATGCGCAGCATGAGCGCGAGATGGTGCTTCCACTCCGTGTATTCGTCATGATGTCGTGATTCTGAATGCGTCTGGTAGCGTTCGCCTTCTGCCGTATCGCGCCCAGTGACGTCATAGGTCGCCAATTGCCGGTCGATATAGACGAAGGGTCCGCGCGTGTTGAGCCGCAGCCAAAGGTCGATGTCCTCGGTGCGGGCGAGGCTTTCATCGAACCCTCCCGCCGCCAATATCGCGTCGCGCCGAACCATCGTCGAGGAGGTGTGAATCCAAAGGTATCCGGCGATGGTCGTGGTCAGCACGACATCAGAGCGGGCCAGCAGGGAACGGTCCGCCTTGAGTTCCCGGCATGGCAGAAGAGATGCGGTCCGATCATAGGTTTCCCACCACGGCATCATGGTACCGAAGATCATGTCGCAGGCGGTCATGGACGTGTCGGCAAGCTCGTCGACCATGCGATAGTCGCTGCCAATCAGGATCGCGTCGGGCCGGGTGTTGGCCGCCGCAATGAATTGCGCCAGCTTGTCGTCGTCCCACCGATCATCGCTGTCCAGAAACGCGATATACCGTCCGCGCGCCTCGCGAATCGCGGCGTTGCGCGCGCCGGCCGGTCCGCTCGTGCCGGGGTTTCGCAGAATGCGCAGACGTGGCTCGGCCAGAGAGAGCGCAGTGATAGCGGCCAAGGTGTCGTCCGTGCTTCCGTCGTCGACAATGAGCAACTCCCAGTCGCCGAACGTCTGAGCCGTAACCGAGGCGACCGCCTTCAGCAGATAGGGCAGGCGATTGTAGGTTGGAATGATGACCGTACAGGCTCGCTCTGACATAAGGGCTCTTGCGTTGAAAGCCGGTGCCACGACGCGCAGCTGTTGCGCCTTGCAGGCCCTGGACAGCAGGTTCACCGGCAGGCTTGTCACTCCTCCCGCCGCTTTGCAAGCCGCAGCGCCTGCCTAGGGACCGCAGCGCTTCTTCCGCCTGCTGCGAAACCACGTTGCAACGGCGGCGGAAACGGGGGACCGCTCCCAGCGCCATCTTTACGAGACAATCGCCTTTCATGGTGGCGCTTCACAGGGTGGCTGGACGGCAGGGACAAGCGTCGCCTTTACTCGGCAAAGAGCCCGTAAACCTCAGTTCCGCAACCGGGCAATTCGAAGTGACGCAATCAATCAAAACCCTGATCGTGTCGGAGTATTTTCCCCACCTGCCGGACCAGATGGTCCATGGCGTCTTCCAGAGGCTCCGGCGTCACGCCGATGCGCTGGGTAGTGTCGGTTCCGTCGATTTCGTTTTCATGTGGCCGTTGCACTGGTCCGAAAACGAAGACCGGCAACGTCAATCCGTCGAGGATTTTCGGCGGTCATGGTCTGTTGCCGGGCGGATCATACTGATTTCACCGCCCGCTCTGCCGTCTTGGTTCCGGCGCTGGCCGCGCGATCTTGGCATCCGCGACGTGATCGCCGCGACGCGCGGCGCAGTCAGTTTCACGGAGGGCCGGGTCACGATGCGTTCCAGCCGTATGGCGGAAGTTTCCCGGCTTGAGCAGGCGATCAGCGAGTTGAAGCCCGACCTCATCCTGGCGCATCGATTGGCGTCGACAGCGGCTCTGATCCGCACGGTGATGGATTTGCCTCCGGTGCTCGTCGACTTCGATGACCTCGAACATGTCGCCCTTGGCAGGTCTCGCCAGATGGAGCGCTCTCCCGCGAAACGCCTTAAACTGAGCCTGGTGTCCGCGGTCGCACGCCGAACAGAAAGACTCGTCGCGGGGTTTGCGACGGTGGGCCTCGTGTGTTCCGAGCATGATCGCAAAATCGTCGAAGAGCTTTCGCCGGGCGCCCGCATCGAAGTCGCACCCAATGCTGCCGTGATGACCGGCCGTTCCCCGATGCCTTCCGAGCCAACGGCTCTTTTTGTCGGCTACACCCGATATCCACCGAATGCCGAGGCTATCCTCTGGCTTGTTGGAAAGGTTTTTCCGCTGGTCCGGGCACGGCTGCCGCGAGCGCGGCTCCTCATCGCCGGTGATGGCGGCCGCGAACTTGGAATAGATGACGCCGGCGCAGGGGTAGAGACGCTAGGATTCGTTACGGATCTTTCATCTGCCTATGCGAGGGCAAGGGTTGTTGTCTGTCCGGTCAAGCGTGGCGGCGGCACACGGATCAAGATCATTGAGGCTGCGCTGTACGGCCGACCGGTCGTTTCAACTTCCATCGGAGCGGAAGGGCTCGGTTTCATCGATGGCAAGGAAGTGGTCCTTGCCAATGAGGAAGGGGCCTTTGCCGAAGCGATGGTCGAGTTGATGAGCAGCGATGAAAGGTCGGCCAGCATCGGCGCTGCAGCGGAGGAACGGGCACGCCAACTTTACGGCGCGGAACAGGTGCGTTCCAATCTGGCAGCGTTGGCAAGGTCGATGGTCGATCCGGACACTGCGCAGACATCGAAATCCGAACTGGACGCCGATGCAACAGTGAACACGCCGATAGCGTACCTATAAGCCAACGTGTTTCACGCAGTTGGTCGCGATCCACCATTGCATACCGGAGCCCCTCACAAGCCTCGAAAACTCCGAGGTTTTTTCACCAAAGCGTGAACGCTACATTCTTGTTTTTGTCGCATTCCTTTGTTTTCAAAGCGTTTCGACTGTGGGGGCCAAATATAGTGTTTTGCCGGGATTACTTCCGTTCCGAGGGCTGGTGAATGCGCTTCGGGATAGCGATCAGCAACCTGTCGACTTTCGGCGGGCTGCAACGGGATTGCCTCTCTATCGCCAGGAATATCGTGGCGGCGGGGCATGAGGTTACGATCCTGACCACGGAAATACGCGGGTCGATCGCAGACCCCGGCTGTTCGATCCAGATTGTAGAAGCCAACAATCGCACCAATCCCGGAAGGGATATCGCGCTTGGCGCCGCGCTGAAGGCGCATCGCCAGGGGTTTGACCGGATCATCGGTTTCAACAAGCTTCCGATGCTCGACATCTATTATTCCGGCGATCGCTCTTACGCGAAGATCAAGACAGGCGCGTGGCGCCCTTTTTCACCACGCCACCGAACCCAGATGCGGCTGGAGCAGCTTTGCTTTTCGCCAAGTTCGCGTACCAGCCTCATCATGCTGACCGAGCGCCAGCAAAATGAGTATCAGAGCGTCTGGAAAACGCCGGAGAGTCGGTTTCGACGCATTTCGCCCAATCTCGATCCGGCGAGGCGAATGCCGCATCTACGCACTGACGGAACGCGTGAACGCATCCGGGCTGAATTGGGCATTGCGGCAAACAGCAAGGTATGGCTGTCGATCGGCTCCTCGGCTTGGGTAAAGGGCTTCGACAGGGTGGCGGCCGCGCTGGAGGCATTTCCCGACTCGGTCTGGGTGGTGGTGGGCGTCGTGCCTGTCAGCGGCATGGGCAGCCGCCTGATCCAGAAGGTGACAATACACGCCCGGGGCCGAACAAAGATCATTGGAGTCCGAGACGACATACCGGCTGTTATGGCGGCGGCGGATCTCCTCATTCATCCTGCCCGAATCGAAACCACGGGAACGGTCATCGTCGAAGCCCTTGCCAATGGACTTCCGGTGATCACCACCGATACGTGCGGGTTTGCTCCCTTGGTCGAAAAGGCCGATGCCGGCGTCGTCATCGCCGGCGCGTACTCTTTTCGGGCGCTCGTCGAAGCCATCGCCATGGCACGAGCACCGGGCCAGCAAGCAGCATGGTCGTCACATGCCAAAGCTTTCGGCGGCGATCCCTCCTTATCCGATGGGCACGAGGAAGCGGCGCGCCTGTTTGTCGGAGAGCTTTGGTAGACACGGCCACATGCGCCGAGCCGAGGCTGTTGCTTTCAGGGGGGCTGGGCATTGGAGCAGAAACCTGACTATTTCGGGGTGCATGGCCGGCAAGATGAAAATCCCACGCTTCTCATCACCGTTTGACGCCCGGAAGCGTGACGCCGAGAAATTGCCGAAGCGCGTCTGGCTTACGCTCGACGATGGTCCGGAGCCCGGTCATACCGAGCAGATTTTGAAGGTGCTCGACCTTCATCGGATCAAGGCTACGTTCTTCGTGATTGGAGAAAAGGTGGCCGCTCATCCGGCCATCGTCCAGCGCGTCTTCGATGCGGGACACCGGATCGGAAACCATACGTTTTCGCATCGCCGTCTGACCGAGCTTAAACCAGCGGAAGTTCGCCAGGAGATCGAGAGCACCGGTAGTCTGATTTCCGCATTCACGCCGGGAGGGAAGATTTTTCGTCCGCCTTTCGGGGCTTTGAGCCGGGTCGTTTCAGAGATTGCGGATGAACTCGGGCATCGCACCCTTCTGTGGGATGTGGATCCAAACGATTGGGATCCTCACCGCCAGCCGAAGGGGTGGATCAGGAGCGCGCTTCGCGAAGTTCGAGCGAAGCGGGATTGCGTTATCCTCACCCACGATAGCCTGCCCACAACCGCTGAGAATTTCGACCTGTTCATCACGCTCCTGAAGAAAGCCGGCCCGATTACGTTCGAAGATCCAGCGACTCTTTGTGCGACCCACCTGGCCCTTCAGGCGTTCTCGTCGACCGATTGAGCCATAGCTTGAGCCGATACCGCCAGAACCGCCATTGCGTCCTTGCGGTCTTCGGCAAAGGCCTGGCGATCATGAGAAATCGTTCAGCTGTGCGGAAACTGCCGTGGAGGTAATGGACGCGGGCAATCTTGATGGCCAGAAGAGCTTCCCGCCTGCGCAATGTATCCTCGTCGATCCGAACAGTGCCAAGCTCGCGCAATGCCTTGCGCCAAATGAAAAACTGCGTAGCGGGCTGGACCAAAAGCCGATTGTCGGCCCGTGCAGTCGATATTTGGTAGGTCAGCACCGGGTTGGGCACCTTGTCGACGCCGGCCTGGGTCAACAGCCTTGCCCAGAACAGTGTGTCCTCCTCGTAGGCGACGCCTTCGGGAAAGCGGACTGTGCCGATCGCCAGGCTTCTGATCAGGGCAGCGCCGACGTTGATCGTCTCGCATTTGTCAATGAGATAATTGCCTGCGTTTTCGAGCTTTGATGGACCATATCCGGCTGGCGCGTCTATGAGCCGGTCAACGCCATCTGTGCGCCTGATATACGAGCCGACCACTATTCCGGTGCTCCCATGCTCGGTGCCCTTGCGCAGCAAGTTGCGCAGCCCATCCTTCAGATGGATGTCGTCGGCGTCGATGAAGTAGAGCCATGGCGAGACGGCCGTCTTTATGCCGACATTGCGGGCGGCGCCCGCCTGAAATCGGTCCACCCGTTTGACCAACACCGGAAGCCCGCTTTGCCGGCCGGTCTGTTCGGCGATTTCAGCGGTGCCGTCCGTCGATCCGTCGTCGACGATCAGGATTTCCTCGATGAGGTCGGCTTCCGAAGCCAGCGACCGGATCGTCGAAGCGATCGAACGCCCTGCATTGTGTGCAGGGATGATCACTGAAATGTCTTTCATCCGTATGCCCCCACCCGACATCAGCAGTTGCGATTTGCAGGTTCGGGTCAAGCCGCAGTTTGGCGCGGGCGCCTTCTTGCGGCAACTTTCCGGTGAACAGGAGCGCGCCGGTTCGCTTGCTCGCCGGCCGGCGACTGTTTTTCGGGCGTTCGGCTTTGCCTAGCGGCAAATTGAGATTTGTTCTGCGAGGAACGCCGTTATAAACCCATTGCTGTTGGAGGAGATACTCTTTGAAGGGCGTTGCGCTTTTAACCGTACCGAGAAGCGGCTCCGAATGGCTTGGAAGCCTTGCGAATGCCACAGGTTCCATGGGGTGTTTCGGGGAATGGCTGGATCCAGACCATCTCAAATTCGTGGCCCGCTCTTATGACGAGCTGGAAAGCGCCGTCCTCAAGGCCGGATTGTCAGAAAACGGGCGTTTCGCCATCAAGCTGTTCCCTGGCCATCTGCGTGAAACGCGAGAAACGTTTGAGAAAGACTTTCTGTTTGAAACGCTGAAGAAGCACGAAATCGGGTTGATTTTCCTTGAACGGCGAGACCGGCTCCGACAGGCCATTTCGTACTATCGCGCCAGTGTTTCCAGGCAATGGACCAACAGAGCAAGGGGAACGGGAGCGAAAGCCGCCTACGATTTCGCGGAGATCTCCCGAGCCTGCATTTCTCTTGAAGATGGGTACTCGTTCTGGTCGAAATATCTCGACATGCTTGGGCTGCCCCACAAGCATGTCGTCTATGAGGAGATGTTTGAGGATCCGACACCTTTTTTGGAAGCGGTCGCTGAGCATATGGGTGTTGGAGCTCCCGCCGAGAGACCGGCTTCTTCGATTCAGATCCAGCGCGATGGCCTGACAGAAGAATGGGCAGAGCGTTTTCGATCGGATGCCGCAGCCAACGGGATTATTGATCTGCTGCTTGAGGAGAGACCAGCTGTAAGGACGTTGTCCAATCTTCGGCGGTTCTTCAAAAAGCGGCCACTAACCAAAGCCTATTCGTAGGATATCGGGCTGCGCAGATGCAGAGGTCATCTCGCTCGAAGCTGACGCGTTTAAGATCGCGGTAAACCGCGGAACGTCCAATGCGCGCAAGCCAGCCTGTCGACAGGCCGCCGGAAATGCTTGCATTTACTGGAACCGCAGCTACTCGCCGCCTCGCCTCTGCGCGATCAGATCGAGCCGGTCGCGGTCGGAGCGTTCGCGTTCGTCGCGGCTTCGCACGTCCTTGTAGGCACGTTCGACCATGTTGGTGCGCGCCGTCGCAGTGGCGATGAGCGTGACCTCCTGCCTGGCGCTTTCCAGGCTCGCTTCCTGCCGGACCAGCGCATTGGCGATGCGGCGATGGTAGAGGTCAGGGAACAGCACCGCCATCGACTGGTCGGCGTCGAAATGCTGGACAAGTTCCTTGGCCTCGGTTTCGGCGGTTGCGGCTGCCGCCAGGAAGGCCGCATGGCGCGTCTCGTGCAGGGCCTTCAGCTGCTCCTGCACCTTGACCAGTTTCTTCAGCCGTTCCTTGCGCGTGCTCATCTCACCTCGCCAGCGTCAGATCGACAAAGCCGTCGACGAACAGCGACAGCATGGTGCCGATGGCGAAGTAGAAGATGATCATGCCGCCGGCGATGACGAAAGGCAGCGAGATGAAGTAGACCGGAATCTGCGGCGTCAGCTTGTTGACGAAGCCGATGGTCAAATTGACGAGGATGGCATAGGCGATGAACGGGCTGCCGAGCCGGATGACCAGGAAGAAGGCGTCCGACACCGTGTCGGTGAGATCGACCAGTGCGGCCTGCGGGTTGAAGAAGACGTTGACCGGCGCCACCGTGTAGGAGGCGACCAGAGCGCGGATGATCTCGTGGTCGAAATCGAAGACGAAGAGCAGCAGCAACGCTGAAAACGAGATGATGGCGGCGAGGGCCGCCTGCGGCTCTGGCTCCTCGATGGCGGGGCCGCCGGTGCCGCCATAGCCGATCAGCATGGCGATGGCCGAACCCATGAAGCGCAGCGCCTCCATGTAGAGCCTCGTCATCGCGCCGATCAGCCCGCCGACCAAAAGTTCGGAGATGATCATCGGTGCCAGCACCTGCGGACGCGCATCGACGAAGGGAAAGATCTTGTCCCACAGGAAGGCGAGCAGGCCACCGGTGGCGGCGATCGACGCGAACAGCCGGACCTGGACCGGCACGCGGGCGCTGGACAGGCCCGGCATCAGCATGAAGCAGGCGCCGATGCGACAGAAGGCGAGGAAGGCGGCGATGACGACGCCTTGCGACAGTATGTTCACGAGATCGTCCCGAGCACCTTGATCTCGACGCCCTTGGCGATTTCGACATGGGAGAGAACGGGAAGCGTCGTGAACAGGCGCTCGATGATCATGCGCACATAGGGGCGAGCATCGGGCGCGGTGACGAGGACAAAACGCTCGCCGGCCTCGAGATGCTTGCGGATCGCCTTGGTCGCGTCCTGGCCGAATTCCTCCAACTGGCGCGGGTCGATGTCGAATTCGCGCACCTCGCCCTTGGCGTCGCGCTTGAGGCTCTGGTGGAAGGCGAGATCCCAGCGGTTGCCGAGCCGCAGCACCTTGAGCATGCCGCCCTCGGAGAGATCGCCGCAGATCTGCTGGGCCATGCGGATGCGGACATGCTCGACGATCTGCTCGGTGCGGCGCACATGCGGTGCGATCTCGGCGATAGCCTCGATGATCAAATGCAGGTTGCGGATCGATACGCGTTCGGCCAGCAGCAGTTTCAGCACCGCCTGCAGGCCGGGATAGGAGATGTGCGAGGTGCAGATCTCGTCGGCGAGCTTGCGGTATTCCGGATCCTGGCGCTCGAGCAGCGCCTTCATGTCCTTGTAGGACAGAAGCTGCGGCAGGTTGTTGCGGATCACCTCGGACAAATGCGTGAGCAGCACCGACATGTTGTCGGCAAAGGTATAGTTCTCGCGCTTCAGATCCTCGGCGAAGGTTTCCAGCACCGAGAAGGCGCGCATGCCGAAGGCCGGCTCGCGGATTTCCTCGCCGGGAACGTCGGGCAAATCCCGGTTGCCGAGCAGCACCATGATCTCGCCGACGCGCATCTGGTATTCGGCGACGACGGTGCCGTGGACCTTGATCTGATAACTTTTCGGCGGAATGCCGAAATCGTCGGCGACGCGCACTTCCGGCACAACGAAGCCGTATTGCGTGGCAAATTTCTTGCGCATCTTGGCCATGCGGAACACCAGTTCCTGATGCGACACCAGCAGCCGCGTCGACAGCTGCTTGCCGATCAGAAGCTCGATCTCGGCGGTGGTCAGCGAAGCCTTGACCGAGTTCTTCTCTTCCTCGACTTTGTTCGCCTTCTCCAGATCCTTGATCGCTTCGGCGGCGGCAGCCTCGCGGTTGGCGCGCATCGGGATGACGTAGCCAAGGCCGGCCATGCCTGCAGCCAGCGTGAAGAACGGGAAGAACGGCAGGCCGGGCATCAGGCCGAGCAGGACGAGCAGCGAGGCCGCGACATAGAGCGCGCGCGGATGCGCGCCGAGCTGGCCGAACACCGCCTGGTTGGTCGAGCCGCGCGTGCCGCCCTTGGACACAAGCAGGCCGGCGGCGAGCGAAACGATCAGCGCCGGGATCTGGGTGACGAGGCCGTCGCCGACCGACAGTTTGATGAAGACATCGGCGGCTTCGCCCATGCCCATGCCGTGCCTGATGTAGCCGATGGCGATGCCGCCGACGATGTTGATTGCGGTGATGATGAGGCCGGCAATGGCATCGCCGCGCACGAATTTCGAGGCACCGTCCATCGAGCCGAAGAAGGAGGATTCCTCTTCCAGCTCGCGGCGGCGCAGTTGCGCTGTCTTGTCGTCGATCATGCCGGCGGACAGGTCGGCGTCGATCGACATCTGCTTGCCGGGGATGGCGTCGAGGGTGAAGCGGGCGCCGACTTCGGCAATACGGGTGGCGCCTTTGGTGATGACGATGAAGTTGACCACAATCAGGATCATGAAGACGATCAGGCCGATGACGAAATCGCTGGCCATCACAAGTTTGGAGAAGCCGGCGATGACATAGCCGGCGGCGTGCGTGCCCTCATTGCCGTGCGACAGGATCATGCGCGTGGTGGCGATGTTGAGCGATAGCCGTAGCATGGTGGCGATCAGCAGCACGGTCGGGAAGGACGAGAAATCGAGCGGCCGCTGGATCCACAGCGCCACCATCAGGATCAGCACCGACAGTGCGATCGAGAAGGCGAGGCCGATGTCGATGAGGAAGGCCGGGATCGGGAGGAACAGCACGGCCAGGATGATGACGATGCCGATGGCGAAGAAGACATCGCGGCCGTTCTTGGCCACTGTTCCTGTCGCTAAGCTTTCGCTGACGGCCATATCGTCCCCAATCACAAGCCTGCCGAGCACGCGACAGCCCTTCGAGCCTAACCGGTCAAGCTTGCGCGAGGGTGGGAGGACTGGTTACTTGCCAGGACGACAGAGGCCTTGAGGAGAGAGATCATGCTGGTGATCATCGGCACCATTCGCCTGCCTGCGCAACGGCTCGACGAGGCAAGGCCGGCCATGCGGCGCATGATACTGGGCAGCCGTGCGGAGCCCGGCTGCATCGAATACTCCTACGCGCAGGACGTGCTCGACGTCGGGCTCATCCATGTAACCGAGGTGTGGAGCGACAGGGCCGCGCTCGACGCGCATTTCCGCTCGCCTCACATCGCCGATTGGCGGGCGAGTTGGGCATCGCTCGGCATAGGCGAGCGCAACCTCATGCTCTATGAGGCCGGCGAGCCGAAGCCGATCTGAGGACCGGGCACAGTCAAGAAGGCGTGGGCCCAAGAAAGTCTAGCAGGCGTTGACCTGTCTGCAGGACCATCCGCCGCCATCGGTATCGTGGCAGTCTTCATAGCTGCCGTAGCAGGTGTTCGTCGAATTGCGATACCAAGGGTAGCCGCCAGGACAGCAAACATCTTGTTGTGCAGTCTGGATAAATTCCTTTGCCGGCCGGCTTTGGCTTTCCGGATTGCCTCCCGCCAACAAAAGAGACATCGGGTGTGACACAACAGACCTAACCGGCATATCCATGCTTGAATTGCTCACCGCAGACGAGCTCAAAAAAATCATGCCAACAGCTAATGAAAAAAATCCCCGCGCACTCATGTTCTCCTCCTTGAGGGAAATAGAGACGGGCAAAAATAACACAGCTGCGTCGATTGCGTAAGCGATCGCTCATATACCTCGACACGCTCGCGGGGAATTGAAGCGGGGCGGCAAGCCTGACTGCTCCTCAGCGCCAGAATGGCGCCGCAAGCAGCCGGCATTATGTCGGCGTGCTGATCGTCGCCGAACTGCACAGCGATCCGTCCGATGGTGAGACGCCGGTGCTGGCGCCGGCCAAATTCCGGCATGCGGTGCTGGTGCCGACCATGAACGTCCAGTCCACCGCCGAAACCATCCAGCGCGCCGTCGCGGAGGAACTGGCGGTGGTCGAGAATTTCGACAACCGGGCCGTTGTCGGGCTTTTGACCGAGGGCCATCTGATACGGCGCTACGCCGAGGAACTCGACAAGGCGCGGCGCGACCTGTCGGGCGAAGACTAGGCCTCGGCCGGCATCTTAAATGTCCCTACTCGGCGCTTGCCACGTGTACAGTGTCACTGTACAAATTGTTCAGTGGGAGAAAAAGACGGGATGAGCACCGACCAGGCTCCGGTCAAGAATGGCGTCGCCTCGACGGCGACGCATGCCCATCAGATGCTGGGCCAGCGGCTGAAGAGCCTGCGTCTCGGCCGGCGGCTTTCGCTGCGCGAACTCGCCGAGCTGACCGGGACCAGCGCCAGCTTCATCAGCCAGCTCGAGCGCGGCCTGACCGGCGCCAGCACCGCCTCGCTCAACCAGATGGCCTCGGCGCTTGGGGTGAGCGTGGCGATGCTGTTCGAGGATAGTGCCGCCGGGCAGCGCGGGGTCTTGCTGCGCAGCGAGCGGCCGAGCCTGCCGCCCAGCGACGGCTGCCGCAAGATGCTGCTCTCGCGTCCCCCTTTAAGCGACATGGAAGTCTATGTCGGCGAGTTCGAAATCGGCGGCTCGACCGGCCCAGCGCTCTACACCCATGGCGACGCGCACGAGATGCTCGTCGTGCTGCGCGGCATCGTCGAGGTTTCGCTCGGCGATGTCAGGCATGTGCTGGAAGAGGGCGACAGCATCGAATACGCGACATCGACAGCACATCGCTCAGAGAACATCGGCAGTGGCCGAGCCGAGGTGATGTGGATCATTGCGCCACCGACTTCGGTGCGCGCCGAACTCGATCAATACAGGGCCTGGAAACCGCTCGCAGCCAGGTAGGTTCAATCCATGCGGGTCAAATGGGAGAACAATAATCATGCTGAAAACAAGACATCTTGGCCTTGGCGCCGTGCTGGCGCTCGGCGTTCTGGCAACCGCAGCGTTCGCGCAGGAAAAGCCTGTCGCGGGTGAGGTCAAGGAAGGCTCGCTCAAGGGCAAGACGCTGACGCTCGTCTCCTATGGCGGCATCTACCAGGACGGCCAGGCCGCCGCGCTCAAGGAGTTCGTCGAAAAGTCCGGCGCCACGCTGCTCAATGACGGGCCGACAGAGATCGCCAAGCTGCAGGCGCAGGTCGAATCCGGCAACGTCACGTGGGACGTCGTCGACACCGCCGACCTGCCGCCTTACGTCTATTGCGGCAAGCTGTTCCAGAAGCTTGATTTCAGCAAGCTCGACGTCTCCAAGGTGCCCGAGGGCCAGGTCGGCGAATGCTCGGTGCCGGCCATGAACTACGGCGTCGTGCTGATGTACAACAAGGAGAAGTATGGGGATAACCCGCCCAAGAACTGGGCCGATTTCTTCGACACGGCAAAATTCCCCGGCACGCGCGCGCTCGACGGTTCGGGCGACCCGACGGGCGGCCTGCTGGAGCAGGCGTTGAAGGCGTCTGGCGGCGACCCGAAGGCGATGACGGTGGCCGACATCGACAAGGCCATCGATGTCATCCGCAAGCTCGGTCCCGACACGATCTATTGGAAGACCGGCGCTGAATCGCAGCAGCTTGCCGAATCTGGCGAAGCCGACATGCTGATGATGTGGACCGGACGTGCCATGACGGCGGTGAAGAACGGCGCCAAATATGCGCCGGCCTGGCAGGACTGGCTGGTGGTGATGGACCAGATGACCATTCCGGTCGGCGTCAAGGATACGGATGCGGCTTATGCGCTGCTCAATGCCTATCTCGGCAAGGGGGCGCAGGAGATCCTGGCGCAGCAGACCTCCTATACGCCGATCAACAATGACGCGCAGCCCAAGGTCGATGCGTCGGTCGCCGCCTTCCTGACCAACACGCCCGAGCGCCAGAAGCAGGGTTACAAGCAGAACATCAAGTTCTGGGTCGAGAACTTCCCGGTGGCGCAGGAGAAGTGGTCGGCGCTGATGGCAGGCAACTGAACAGCCAAGTGAGAGCCAGGCCGTGAGCGCGTCCGAACCCATCGCCCAACCCGCCGCCCATGCGCGGCCGGGTCGGGCATGGCCGTTCGCGCTCACGGCGCCGGCGCTCATCCTGCTTGTCGCGGTGATCGGCTACCCGCTGCTCACCATCGTACTGCGCAGCCTGTCGGAACCTGAGTGGGGGCTGCGGAACTATGCCTGGTTCTTCGGCGCGCCGGTCAACCTGACAGTGCTGCAGCGGACTTTCGTCATTTCGGCCTGGGTGACGCTGGTCTGCGTCATCGCGGCCTATCCCTATGCCTATCTGATGACCGCGGTCGGGCCGCGCGTCCGGCTGGTGCTTGTGCTTTGCGTGCTGATCCCGTTCTGGGTGAGTGGTGTGGTGCGAACGCTGTCATGGGTGATCCTGCTGCAGGATTCGGGCGTCATCAATTCGTTGCTGCGCTCGGTCGGGTTCGGCGGCGTCAAGCTGATCCGCACCCAGACCGGCGTTGTCATCGGCATGGCGCAGGTGCTGTTGCCGTTCATGATCCTGCCGCTCTATTCCGTGATGCAAGGCATCGACCTCAGGCTGATGCGTGCGGCGCAAAGCCTCGGTGCGCGGCCGTCGCGCGCGTTCTTCACCGTCTATCTGCCGCTGTCGCTGCCCGGCGTCTATGCCGGCGCGATCATCGTCTTCATCCTGTCGCTCGGCTTCTACATCACGCCTGCTTTGCTCGGCGGCCCGCGCTCGACCATGCTGTCGACGCTGGTGCAGACGCAGGTGCTGAGCCTGCTGCAATGGGGCAGGGGCGGCGCCATGGGCGTCGTTCTGCTGGTCACCACCTTCGTGCTGCTGGCGCTGGCAGCACCCGTGATGCGGTCCAGGCATCGGGAAGCGGGGCGGCGCTAATGGAGATGAAGCCGCTCACCCGCGTTCTTCTCGGGCTCGTCTGCCTGCTGGTGGCGATATGGCTGGTGGCGCCGACGCTGGTCGTGGTGCCGATGTCGTTCAACGAAAACAAATCGCTGGCGTTTCCGCCGCAAGGCTTTTCCTGGCAGTGGTACCAGAATTTCGCCACCAATCCGGACTGGTCGAACAGCTTCCTGAACTCGCTGAAAGTCGCCTCCATCGTTGCCGTCGTGGCAACGGTGCTCGGCACGCTTGCCGCCTTCGGCCTCGACCGCATGAAGGCGCGGCCGGCGAACCTTTTGCGTATGCTGATGCTGACGCCGATGGTGGTGCCGGGCGTGGTGCTGGCGATCGGCATCTATGCCGTCTATCTCGACACGCAGCTCGTCGGGACGCTGCTCGGCTTCGTGCTGGCCCACACCATCCTTGCGCTGCCCTTCGTGCTGATCGCGGTCTCGGCCAGTCTCGAAGTGTTCGACCGCCGGCTGGAGACAGCCGCAGCCAGCCTGGGCGCCGGCGCACTGACCACGTTTCGCACGGTGACGCTGCCGCTGATCGCGCCGGGCGTGCTCTCCGGCCTGCTGTTCGCTTTCGCCACCTCGTTCGACGAGATTGTCGTGTCGCTGTTCATCACCAACCCCTATCTCAAGACATTGCCGGTGCAGATTTTTGCCTCGATCACGCGCGACGCAGATCCGACGGTGGCGGCTGTCGGCACGATCCTGCTTTTCGCGACCACGATCCTGATCGGCGGCGGCATGCTCCTTCTTGGCCGCGAGCGGAAAGGACGCCAATGAATCCGAAGCCGACAAGCAAGGGCGCGGCGATCGATCTCGAAGCGATCAGCAAGGCCTATGGCGGCTTCAAGGCGCTGGACGGCGTGTCGCTGCGCATCGAGCCCGGCGAGTTCATGACGCTGCTCGGCCCCAGCGGCTCGGGCAAGACGACGACGCTCAACGTGATTGCCGGTTTCACCGATGTCACCAGCGGCAAGCTTCTGGTCGGGGAAAAAAGCGTCGTCGGCGTGCCGGCGCACAAGCGCAACATCGGCGTCGTCTTCCAGCATTACGCGCTGTTCCCGCATATGAGCGTCGGCCGCAACGTCGCCTATCCGCTGACGCTGCGCGGCGTCGACCAGGCGACGCGGCAGACACGCGTGGCAAGGGCGCTCGACATGGTCAAGATGGGCGATTTCGCGCATCGCTATCCCAGCGAATTGTCGGGCGGCCAGCAGCAGCGCGTGGCGCTGGCGCGCGCCATCGTCTTCGACCCGCCGCTGCTCCTGATGGACGAGCCGCTCGGCGCGCTCGACAAGAAGCTGCGCGAATGGCTGCAGCTCGAGATCAAGCGCATCCACCGCGAGCTCGGCACCACCTTCGTCTATGTCACGCACGACCAGGAAGAGGCGCTGGTGCTGTCCGACCGCGTCGCCGTGTTTAACCGCGGGCACATCGAGCAGGTCGGCACCGGCCGCCAGCTCTATGACGAGCCGGCAACGCTGTTCGTCGGCCGCTTCATCGGCGATTCCACCGTGCTGCGCGGCGAGGCGCGCAGCGATGGCAACAGCACCGCGCTGAGCATCGCCGGCGAGACGGTGACGGTACCGCGTAAGCTGTCGGGAGAAGCCAGCCCGGTGATGCTGCTGCGTCCCGAAAAGCTCGCGATCCGAAGAGCCGGCCAAAGTGCTGCCAATGGCGCCAACCGCCTGTCGGGGACGATCGCGGAAGCCATCTATCTCGGCTCGGAATCGAAATACGAAGTTAAGCTCGCCGACGGCTCGGCCGCGATCGTGCGCTCACCGCTGACCGGCGAGAGTTTTGGCCTCGGCGACAAGGTCGAGCTCTGCTTCGACGGCAGCGACGCCAAGCTGCTGGCGGACGACGCAAGCGCCGACACCACACTCACCTGATTCCATCTGGCCTGATCCCATCTGGCCTGATCTCATCTGAAAGTCATTCCATGCAAGCCAAGCGCAACGGCGACATATCGTTCTGGTATGCGGATCTGGGGGCGGTTCCCGTTCCGCGCCCGTCCTTGCCTGGAAACATCGAGGCCGATGTCGCCATTGTCGGCGCCGGCTATACCGGCCTGTGGACCGCCTACTATCTGAAAAAGGCGAAGCCATCGCTGCGCGTCGTGATCGTCGAGCGCGAATTTGCCGGCTTCGGCGCTTCGGGGCGCAATGGCGGCTGGCTGTCGGGCGGCTTCAGCTGGTCGCGCGAAAAATATCTCAAGACATCGAGCCGCCAAGGCGTGATGGCGATGCAGGCGGCGATGGCAGGCTGCGTTGATGAAGTGATCCGGGTCGCGACCGAGGAAGGCATCGACGCCGACATTCGCCGCGTCGACAATCTGACGGTGGCCACCAACGCAGCGCAGTTGGAGCGCGTGCGCGAAGAATGCGAGACGATCCGTTCCTGGGATGTCGACCCGAACCGCGTCGAGATGCTGGACGCCGCCTCAACGCGCACGCGCATCAACATCCGTAACGTCATGGGCGGCTTCGTCGTCCATGGCCAGGCGCGGGTGCAGCCGGCCAAGCTGGTGCGCGGGCTTGCCGATGCCGTCGAGCGGCTGGGCGTGCCGATCTATGAGAAGACGACGGTGACAAGCATCGCCAAGGGCAGCGTGACGACGGACCGCGGTACGGTGCAGGCGGAGACGATCATCCGCGCGACCGAGGGTTTTACATCAGGCATCCCCGGCGAGGAGCGGACCTGGCTGGCGCTCAACAGCGCGCAGATCGTGACTGAGCCGCTGCCTGCCGACCTGTGGCGCGACATCGGTTGGGAAGGGCACGAACTGCTCGGCAATGCGGCGCATGCCTATTGCTATGCCCAGCGCACGCGTGAGGGACGCATCACGATGGGCGGACGCGGCGTGCCTTATCGCTACGGCTCGCGCACCGACGTCAACGGCCAGACGCAGCAGGCCACGATCGACCAGCTGCACACGATCCTGACGACGCTCTTGCCGCAGACCAAGGGATGCCGCATCGATCACGCCTGGTGCGGCGTGCTCGGCGTGCCGCGCGACTGGTGCACCACGGTCGGCCTCGATCCCGCGACCCGCATCGGCTGGGCCGGCGGCTATGTCGGCCTCGGCGTGTCCAGCTCCAACCTTTCGGGGCGCACGCTGGCTGACCTTGTTCTCGGGGCAAACACCGAGCTGACGAAGCTGCCCTGGGTCAACCGCAAGGTCAGGCCATGGGAACCGGAGCCCTTCCGCTGGCTGGGCGTGCATTCGATGTACCAGCTTTATCGCATTGCCGATGGCCGCGAGGCGGCAGGGCTTGCGCGCACCTCGAAGCTGGCCGCGTTGGCCGACAGCATCACCGGCCACTAAAGCCATTTGTTCTCACGCAATTCCGGGGCAGACCCCTTTCCTGGAATTGCTCTTATCCATGGAGCTAGACTTGATCGATCTTTCGACCTTCCACGATCTCGCCAAGGCCGAGATCGGCGCGTTCTCTCCTAAGCCAAGCTCGATTGAAGGCGATCAGGTCGAGGCCGTGCGCTCGTTCTTTCAATCGCCTGACGGGACTGTCGATGTCGGCATCTGGGAATGCACGCCCGGCCGCTTCACCGCCGATCGTTCGGACTCGTCGGAGATCTGCCACATCATTTCGGGGCGCGTGGAACTGAGCCGCATCGATGGCGAGGTGCGGGAACTCGGTCCGGGCGATCTCCTCGTCCTGCCGCAGGGCTGGAAGGGCGAGTGGCTGATACGCGAGACCACGCGCAAGCTCTACATGATCCAGAGCGCCGGCTGACCGGCGCTACGGCTATGGCGAGCTCAGTGATCGATCGGCCCCTTCGGCGAGACCAGCGCGGTGCCGGCGGTCGTCGGGCGCTCGATCAGGCGGCGCACGCGCGGCGGTTCGTCGCCGCTGTGCAGCGCCCGCACCCGCTCGCCGACGACGGCGTCGGCATGGGTGGCGCGCCGGTTGTGGCGGATGTATTCCAGCCAGGTCGGCGTGTGGTAGTGTTCGATCCAGACTGCGGGATTTTCTAGGTCCCGAGCCAGCGTCCAGTTGCGGGCGCCGTCGCGGCGGCGGATGCGCCCGCGCTCGGCCATGGTGGCGAGGAATTCGGGTACATCTTCGTCGCGGATAATGTACTCTATCATGATGGCGATGGGGCCGCTGCGCGGCTTCAGGTCGAGGCCGAGATGCGGCTCCTTGAAGCGGTTGAGCGGGTCGAGGTTGAGAGTCGTCTGCTGCGGCAGCGGCAGGAACAGGCCGATGGCGCCGCCAACAAGCATCGCGATGGCCGCCGCAATCAGCGCGGTTTCGGCGCCATGCGCATCGGCAACGACGCCCCAGATCCAGCTGCCCAGCGCAATGCCGCCGAAGGTCGCCGTCTGGTAGACCGACAGCACCCGGCCGACGACCCAGCGCGGCGTCGACATCTGCACCGTGACGTTGAAATGCGACAGCGCGATCACCCAGCAGGCGCCGCCGATGAGCAAACCCGCCGCAGTCTGCCAGGCATTGAGGCTGATGGCGGCATTGAAGGCGCAGACGGCAAAGCCGGCGAAGGCCATCCGCACCATCGTCTCGCTGGACAGCAATTGTCTGAGACGCACGCTTATCAGCGCGCCGCCGACGGCGCCGATGCCGAAGGCGCCGAGCATGATGCCGTAGGTCAAGGCATCGCCCTTGACGACGTCGCGCGCCACCAGCGGCAGCAGCGCCAAAACCGCGCCGGCGCTGAAGCCGAAGGCGGAGCCCCTGACCAGCACCTTGCCGATGTTGGGCGACATGGCGACATAGCGCAGGCCGGCGCCCATGGCGGCGCCCAGCGTCTCGCGCGGCAGCGTCGAGACCGGCAGCTCCGGCTTCCAGCGGAAGAGCACGATGATGAGACCTATATAGCTCAGCGCATTGGCGGCGAACGCAGCAGCCGCACCAGCGGCGGCAACGATGATGCCGCCGATCGCCGGGCCGACGCTGCGTGTCAGGTTGAAGCCCAGTGAATTGAGTGCAACCGCGGCCGGCAGCTTGTTGCGCGGCACCATGTCGCCGACCGATGCCTGCCAGGACGGGTTGTTGAGCGCCGTGCCGCTGTCGATTAGGAAGGTGAAGGCAAGCAGCGTCCACGGCGTCATCCAGCCGTTCCAGGTGAACAGCGTTAGAAGTGCAGAGACGACCAGCATGAAGATTTGGGCGATCAGCATCACCTTGCGCCGGTTGAAGCTGTCGGCGATGGCGCCGGCGACGAGTGCAAACAGCATGATCGGCAGAGTGGCCGAGGCCTGGACCAGCGCCACCTGATAGGGCGACGTGGCGATGGTGGTCATCATCCAGGCGGCGCCGACGCCCTGGATCAGGCCACCGAAATTCGACACCAGGCTGGCCGACCAGACGGCGCGGAAGATGCCGTGCCGGAACGGCGCCAGCGCCGAAACGCGTTCGCTGTCCGGCTCGTCATCGATCATCAGACCTGTCCCACCTTAACGTGCTGGTTTCGTCCGCGGGGACGACAATCATGGCATCCGTTTGAAATAGAGCACGACATCCAAAAGGGCGAACGCGTCTTCGAAAAAGATCATGGTCCAACAACAGGATAGCAAGGCGAAAATACGTCAGCCGGGAATGGTCCGCTACCCAGAGCGATGTTCTCATTGGTCCACTGCGCGGGGCTGTCGGCCGCGCGCGAAGTCAGCTTCTGTCCCGGGCAGCGGTATGCAAGGCTTCGGTCAGCGTGCCTGTCGTCTCGCCGCCGGCGTGAAGGCGCAGGAAAAGCTCCATGCCGACAAGCCGCAGCCTGGACGGTTGCTCGCGCCGCGCCAACTGGACCATGTCCTCCAAATTCGCGGCGGGCCATTTCAAGGCATCGCGCAGGAAACCGCCGCGTAGCAAAGTCTCCGTGCCGGCCGAAAATTGCGACGACATCTCGAAGCCGATCTTGCGCGCCTGGACGTTCTGGCGCGGAATATGCTTTTCAGCGACCTTTCGCAAAAGCCATTTTCCTGTTTTGTCGCGGTATTTCTGCCGCCTCGGCAAATGGATGGCGAAGTCGATCAGGCGGTTTTCCAGGAACGGGACCCGCAGTTCCACGGACGCCGCCATGCTCAGCCGGTCGTGCCGGTGCAGGATGTCCTGCAGATGCGAATAGAGGTCGTAGAGGCAACTACCGAGAAAGGCGCGATCCGCGGGCGGCATAACCGGCTCCAGGCGGTCGAAGATCTCGGTTTGCAGAAAATTCAGCTCCGGCGACAAAGCACGCAGGACCATGCTGCGATCCATTTGTGAGTGGCTTCCAGCCGAGACCTTGTAGGGGGCATGACGCTGTTGCTCGAATCTCCGGTCGAGCGAGCGCTTCGAATGGACCAGGCGCCGGGGCCACGACCAGGAACGCCACTTCTTCATGCTCAAGGCCTGCAAGGGGTAGCCGCCAAACAATTCGTCTGCGCCTTCGCCGGTGAGCAGCACCTTGACGCCATCGGCCCGGCATCGTTCGGCAAGCGCCAGCAGTGCGACATGGCTGGCGTGCCAGCCATCGCTTTCAAGATGCCAGATTACCCTTGGCCAAAGTTCGAAAAACCGGTTCCTGTCGACCGGCACCCGGCGCAAGGGCACGCCGACATGGCGGCCGGTGCGTTCGGCGTCTTCGGCCTCGCTGTTGCCGAGCTGCGGGTCGACGACATAACCGTGGACTTCCGGCCTGAACCGCTTTGCCAGCGCCGTTATCAGGCCGGAATCGACACCGCTGCTGCAGGCGGTGGCAACGCTGGTATCGGCGATGCAGTGAAGTCCGACGCTGTCCTTGAGCAACGCCTCGAGCGTCGCCATGTGTTCAGCATCAGCGGATGCATCGCCGGTAATGCGCGCGGTCTCCAGCACGTCCAGCACATGCCAGAAGCGGCGCTTCTCGATAACGCCATCGGTGATCTTCCACAGGCCGGCGGGCGGCAGGCGCTCGATGCGGTCGAACAGGCTGTAGCTGGAATCGCGGCTCTGCCAGGCAAGCCGCAAGGTGATCTCGCGGCTGTCGATGTCGCGCGGAAAACCGTCGCAGGCGAGGATCGCCTTGTCCTCCGAGGCGAACAGGATTCGCTCCGGCGTGTCGGCCACCGACATCGGCTTGATTCCAAGACGGTCACGCGCAAGCCACAGCGCACTGCTGCGAGCGTCGAAATAGGCGAAGGAAAACATCCCGTCGAACAGCGGCACGGCTTTTTCGGGGCCCCAGTGATGCAAGGCTTCGAGAACCACTTCGGCATCGCAGATGGTTCGAAAGACGACGCCTTGCGCCTGCAGCGTTTCGCGCAGCGAGCGGTAATTGTAGACCTCGCCATTGTAGACGAGAACGCCATCGCCGGAAGAAGTCAGCATCGGCTCACGGGCGGCGGGCGAGGGATCGATGATGGTAAGTCGGCGGTGACCGAGCGCCAGCCGATTGTTGTGCCAGCTGTCATGATCGTCGGGGCCGCGATGTACCAACGCCTGCATCATGCTGGCGACATCCGACAGGTCGTTGGCGTCGATCGGGTTTCGTTTGCGCCAGACGCCGGCTATTCCGCACATGGCCTGCCGGTGAGTTCTGCCTGAGTCATGGCCTGCAATCTAGCCGGAACACAGCCGCCTGCAAGCGCTGCCTAGAACCCGTTTTCAATGCGCTCGAAAATGACGTTGGTGAAGGCCGAGATCTGGCTGCCGATGAACGGACCGGTCAGCGCCACGACCAGCATGATGGCGACGATCTTGGGCACGAAGGTCAGGGTGATTTCCTGGATCTGGGTCAGGGCCTGGATCAGGGCAATGCCGATGCCGACCACCATGGCGACCAGCACCACCGGCGCGGAAGCAACAAGCACCGTCCATACCGCGTACTGGACGATGTCGAGTGCGTCGGCCTCGTTCATGTGAGCGCGCCTCTATGGAACTGTCTAGCTGGCCGGCTTTATCGAAACGCCCGCGCCGACCGGCACTTCGGTGCCGTTCTGCAACACGGCGATCACGCCGTTGCTTGCAAGCTTGACCGAGGCCACGACGCCGGTCGTCTTGCCGTCGGCCGAGGTGATCGAGCGGCCGATCAAGGCATCGGCCTGCGACAGCGCCGAGGACTGCATGATCTGGTCGAGCTTGGTGTTGGTCTGCACCGATTGCTCTACCTGCGAGAAGGTGGCGAGCTGGGCGACATACTGCGTCGAATCCATCGGTTTCGTCGGATCCTGGTTCTTCATCTCGGCGATCAACAGCTTCAGGAACGACTGGTAGTCGACCGCTGTCTTCGACGTCTGCTGGGTGCCCTGGTTGGCGCCCGTGGGGATCGTCGTCGTCATGTCCACATTCATCAGTATTGTGCTCCCACGGCCAGCGGGCGCTTCGCACCCTGAACATCGTCATTGCCGCCAAGTGCGCGGCGTTCGAGCGGATAAAGCGCACGGATAGCCTTCAGCGCTTCATAGATATGGTCTTCGCCGACCATGCGGTCGATCTGCTTCAGCGCGCCACTGATCTGCTCATCCTCGAAGCTTGCCAAAAGCAAGGGCAGCGAGCGGCGGAACATGGCGCGCGCCTCGATGGCGCCGGCCGGGTTCATCAGCATCACCTGCAGGATGAAATAGAGCTGCTTGAGCGGCGTCAAGGCATCGTCGGCCTGGATGACATGGTTCTCGAGCAGGAACTGTACGTCGTTCATCAGCTCGACGGTGACCTTGCGGTCGACGCGGATGACGGCGCCGTTGATGTAGATCTTCTCGTTCGGCTTCAGCGATATCTTCAGCGTGTTGGTCATTGAATGCCGTCCCGGATGATCTGGGACACTTTGATCAGCCCTTCGAAATTGTCGGTGCGGCCCTGGCGGATGTCCTCGGCCTCGCGCAGCAGCCACAGGCCGATGGAGATGAGGTTGGCGCGCAGTTCCTTGGGCAGGACATTGTCGCTGGAACCGAGATCCTCGACGAAGGTGGTCCAGACCCGGTTGGTGAAGTGCAGCGCTTCGACCGCCTCCATCGAGGTGTGGCCGACCGCCGCCGCCGCCGCCAGCATTTCGATCGAGCGGGTCAAAAGCTGCCGCTCGCGATCTTTCGCATCGGCAACGGAGTCGGTCTGGATGTCGGCGTAGGAGAATTGGTACATCGTTTGGCTCTACCGTTGCGGTTGAGATTGTCAGGTCAGGTAGTTCAGCAGGCTCATCTGCTGCAGGCGCGCGGTCAGCGCGAAGGACGTCTCGATATGCTGCGTCAGATCCGCGACGCGGGTGGCTGCCTCGGCGGGGTCGACGCCTTCCAGATCAAGGATATGGCGCTCGAACAGGTCGACCTGCGTCTTCATGCGGTCGCTGGCGTCGGAGACCCGCTTCTCGGCAAGGCCGGTCTCGGCCTGCAGTTGCCCTAGCCCGCCCAGCGCCTCGCCGACCATCGCCTGGGCGCGGCCGACAACGGTGGTCTTCGCCGCCTGGCTGATATTGCCGGACAGCAGGCCGGTGATCAGGGCGGAAGCCATGGCGAGCTTGCGGATGCTGTCGTCATTGGCGCTGGCCGAGGTTTGGGTGGTTTCGCCCAGCGAAATGCGGCTGACGATCTGCTGGTCGGTGGCGTTCGACCAGTTGGCCTGCCAGCCGGAGCCCATGAACTGCGGCAAGACATTGCTGGTGATGAAGCCGTCCATCTGGGCGGCGGTGATGTTGGCAGCGAGCGGATCGGCCTGCGTGAAGCCGAAATACGACGAGAAGGAAGCGTCGAACGCCGCCTTGGCCGGCGAGCCCGCGGCGGTGAAATCGTCGATCGGCTTGACGTCGGTGTTGGTGCCGGCAAACAGATATTCGCCGTTGACGCTGGCGTTGAGGATAGAGGTCATCTGCTGCACGGCGGCCTTGCCGGCTTGCTGCGTGATGGTGCTCGAGGAATTGCCGGCGGCGGTCAGCGCGGTCAGCAAATTCTGCGCAGTGTCGGAAAGCTGGCCAAGCGCAGCCTGCGTCGAGGACAGCCGCGCGGTGACCAGCGAATTGGAATCGATGATGACGTTCAACCGGTCGAGGTCGCGCGAGAAGGTGACCGCCTGCGAGGTGCGCGCGCCGAGCGCCAGACCGACATCGGCGACGGTGCCGGTCGTCGATTCCTTGGTGGCTTTGACCAGTTCGGCCTGCATGCGCATCTGCTGATAGCGCGCGGCGTTGGAGAGGGCGGCTGATGAGACGGATGTGGCTTTCATGGCTTATCCTACGGCATCGAGCAGGGCCGACAGCATGTCGTCGACGGTTTTCATCATGCGCGCCGAGGCCTGATAGGTGTGTTCGAGGTCGAGCAGCAGCGACATCTCCTGGTCGACATTGACGCCGGTGTCGTTGGACAGCGCCTCGGCGGTGCGCGATGCCAGCGCTTCCTTGGCGTCGGCGTTGCTCGAGGCCTGCTGGCGCTGGCCTTCGAACCAGCCAATGGCATTGGCGGCGTAGTCGGACACGCTGGACGTGACGGTGATGCCGGCCGCAGCGTCGAAAGGCATCGGCTTGTCGAGCTTGTCGCCATAGCCGATCAAGAGCTGCGAATAGGAGGCGTTGCCGGCAGTGTTGGCGATATAGGCCGCACCATTGGCGCCGCCGTCGCGCAGCAGCACCGGATTGCCGCCGACGCTCGAGTCCATTGCGGCGTTGACCTTGATCGAGCCGGCAAGCCCGTCGATCAGCGTGCCGGCGGCCGGAATGGCGGGCGCACCCGACCAGGTGAACAGGCCGGTTCGGTCGGGCTGCGAAGGTGCTGTTTCGGCAAAGGCGGTGATGAGGCCGCGCGCCACTTCGTCGAGCTGGCTCTGCATCGTCGCCGCGACGCCGTCGCGCAAGGTGATGAGCCCGGCGAGCTTGCCGTCGGCGCTGGTGTTGCCGCCAGCCCCGGCGCTGACCGGCACATTGTCGATGTAGATGGTGTTGCCTGGTGTGCCGGCCGTGTAGCCCGCCGACGGGGTGAAACTTACCGAGCGCGGAATGGTCTCGAACAGTGTCGTGCCATCCTTGGTGGTGATGACCATGTCGTTGTCGCCACGCGTGAAGGTCGACACCGGCACATAGTCCGCGATCTTCTTCAGCAAAGCGTCGCGCTGGTCGAGCGCGTCGGATGCGTCGGTACCCGAACGGGTTGCGGAGATGACCGCCTTGTTGGCGTCCTGGAACTGACTAAGCAGCGAGTTGAGATCGTTAACCGCCGTTGATATCTCGCCATCGGCCTGGGTGCGGAAATCCTGGATCGCGTTGGTGCCGTCGTTCAGAGCGCGCACCACCTGCTGGGCCGCGTCGATGACGCTGGAGCCGAGGTTCTGGTTGGATGGCGTAGCGGCGTAAAGCTGCAGCGCGTTCTGCAGCTTGCCGATCGCGGTCGAGGCAGAGGAGGCGTTGTCGACGCCGTTGACGGCAACGGCGAGGCGGTCAATTCCGCTGTAAAGCGTGCTCTGGCCGCTCCATGCCGATTGCGCGCTAAGGTTCTGGCGAAACAGCAGGGCGTTGGTGGCGCGCTGGATCTCGACCGAGCGGGCGCCGGGCGCGCTGCTGACGACGACCGCCGTGCGGCGGGCATAGTCGGGGTTGCTGGCGTCGGCAATATTGCGGGAAAGGACGCTGGTCTGCTTCGATGTGGTCTGAAGCGACTGTTGGGCTATGGTCAATGCGGAAGTCAGCGACATGCGGGTCTTTCACGAGGCCAGTGGGGAGGGGATGACGTCTCTGCCCTGTCGGCGGCGTCGGCGTTCGGAAACCTGCAATTCCAGACCACCCCGGCCGGTTTGCCGGTGTGGCCTTGAATTCGAAATCCGCGCACCGCGCTGCTCTGGTTTGGGTTCATTCCCCTGGCGCCCGTCGTTTATCTCTTCAGGTTGACAAGGACATCCATGAGGTCGGAACCGGTCTGGAACACTTTCGAGTTAGCGGTGTAGCTGCGCTGCGCCGCGATCATGTTGGTCAATTCCTCGGCGATATCGACGTTGGAATTTTCCAACGCGCCGGAGATGATGCTGCCGAGCTTGCCTTCATTGGCGAAGCCGATGCGCACGGTGCCGGAGTCGGTGGACTGCGCATAGACATTGCCAGGCAGTGCGGTGAGGTTGTCGGCGCTCTGGACGTCGGCCAGTGGGATCTTGAACAGCGGCTTGGTCGAGCCGTCCTGATACTGGGCGTAAATGACTCCGTCCTCGCCGATCTGGATCTTTTCGATCGTGCTGGGCGCGTTGCCGTTGACCTTGGCTTCGGAGACCGTGAAGCCGGTGCCGAGCTGAGTCAGCTTGGACAAATCGAGGTCGAGCGACGCACCGCCCGGTACGGGGATGGTAATCGAATCGACGGCGCCGGTGAGTTTGCCGGTGGTGGTGTCGAAGGTCAGGTTGGCCGTGGCCAGCGCGCCGCCCGTATAGGGAAAGGATGTGCCCGGCGTCGCCTGGGACTGGTCGAACACAGAGACCGACCAGGTGCCGGTCCCGGTGTTGGTGAAATAGAGGTCGAGCAGCTTCTTGTTGCCGAGATTGTCGTAGGTGACCATCGAGGATTTCGACGTGTATTCCGCCGTCGGGCTGTTGGTGGACGGCAGCGGACCGGCGGGCGGCGTGGCGCCGGCCGGCAGATTGGCGTTGAAGTTGCCCGCGGTGCTGGGCGTCGCGGTCATTTCCTGGTCGGAGATCTGGACCGGCACCAGCCCTTCGAAACCGTTGGCGGTGGCAGCCGGTGTGCCGTTGGCGTAGCTGTAGGCCATCAGCTGGTAGCCGGCGGCGTTGACCAGTCTGCCCTGAGCGTCGGGAACGAATGCGCCGGCGCGGGTGAGGAAAGGCGTTCCGCTGGGGTCCTGGACGACGAAGAAACCGTTGCCGTTGACCGCAAGGTCGGAAACCGAGGTCGTGTACTGCAGCACGCCCTGGGCGCTGATGGCCGAGCGGATGGTGGTGTTGACGCCGCCGGAATTATAGGCGCCGCCGACCTGCGGCATGATCAGCGTCGAAAACTCGGCCGAGGATCGCTTGTAGCCGGTGGTGTCGGAATTGGCGATGTTGTCGGCTGTGGCCGAAAGGCGGTTGGCCTGCGCGTTCATGCCGGAAACGCCGGTCCGCATCATTCCGTAAAGGCTCATCGAACGTCTCCTCAATGCCCAACATCGTTGGGCCCATCTGTGGTCGCGAGGATATAATTTCTGTCTTGCGCGAGGCTGGCGCAGACCGCCATCAGAACACCAGCCGGTAGCCAAGGAAGCGCTTGGAATCTATCGGGTCCTGGCCGAGCTTTTCGCGCAGCTTCTTGCGCAATTTGGAGATGTGGCTCTCGACGACGTTCTCCTCGACCTCTTCGTCGAAGATGCCGTAGATGGCGTTGAAGACCTGGGTCTTGGTGACGCGGCGTCCGCGGTTGCTCGCCAGATATTCGAGGATGCGGCGTTCGCGGCGCGGCAGAGGCAACGGCTGGCCATCGATCTCGGGATCGCGGCCGTCCATGAAGATGCGCATGGCGCCGATCTCGGTGTAGCTGACGTCCTCATGGGCGCGGCGGCGGATGGCGGTGATGCGGGCCAGGATCTCCCGGATATGGACCGGCTTGCGTATGACGTCGTCGACACCGCTCTCGAACAGCCGCAGCGTATTCTCGAGCGAGTGCTGTTCGCTCAGCGCAATGACCGGAGCGCCGGTGCGGTCGCGGATCTGGCGTGGCGAGATGGCGCCTTCGCGGCAGTCGCCAATGAGGAAGGCTCGGACCGATCGCAAATCCGTGTCGGCGGCCGATGTCACCCACTCGCCGAATTCACCGGACGCGAAGCCTGCACAGGCAACGCCCTCACGATCGAAAAGTGAATTGTAGCCTTCAGTTACGAGCTCTCGCTCGTCAACGATTACAATCATCGGCCCCGCCCCCGAATCAGATCATCTGCCCCGTGGGAAGAGCCGTAACCGGTGCCGGGAATCCTGAACAACCATCATTTCTTGTAGCTATTTTCTTGGGAGTTATTTCGAGTTTCGAAATAACCGCAATCAGGAGGTTGTATCGTTGGTTGCCGAACGGGTGACGTGGCACGTCACCCGCCGGGCGTGGATTTGCAGCCGTTCGCAAGAGATGATTCACCTAAGGGTTGCAAAAGTTGCGGGCGTTCGGGGTCCATTTGCCGAAGCCGGTGGCGACCATATTGGCGATGACGCGGCAGACATAGAATTTCTGCGCGGGGTCATTGTCGGGGCCGGCGTGGTAGCGGGCGACGGCCATCGACCAGCTGACATGACGCGCATGCAGGCTGGCCAGGAAGCGCGCGGCATAGTCGACATTCTGGCGCGGGTCGAGCATGTCGTCGACGCTGCGGAAATGCGCGGCGTGATAGTGATGGTTGATCTGCATGCAGCCGAGGTCGATCAGCGTCTTGCCCTCACGTCGGGCTGCTTCGAAGGCGGCTAGGGCCTCAGTGCGGCTCCTTGGAAATACCGCTTTTCCCTCTATATTCATGGCGTTAGGTTGCAAGCTACCCTTCTTGCCGGTCTCGGTCAGCCCGACCGCATAGAGGATGCCGGCGGGCACGCCATAGCGGTCGGCGGCACGCAAGATCTCGGGCTCGCAAGGGTTGGTGGCGGCGGTGGCCGGCTTGGTGGCGAGGCTAGATAAACATATCGTCGCCAGCGCGCTCGCGAGCAGGCGCGCCAGCGCGGCCGAATTCCTGGGCATCATCATTGCGGCTTCTTCCCGACTGCTGGCCGCCCGAACCCGTATTGTTGCCGCTCGAGTTTCCGGGCTGAAAAGCGGACTGGTCGCGGCCTTGCGGCATATGCGAGTTCGCTGCATCGCTGCGGGCCGCTGCGTGGATCGCTATCGAGGGTTGCAGGATGGTGACCTTGTCGACATCGAAGCCGAGCCCGCGCAACGACTTCACGATGGCGTCGCTGTCGGTGGCGAGACGGCGGTAAGCCTCATGGGTTTCGGGCTTCAATTCTATCGAAAGTTGTTCTCCGGAAAGCCTGAGACTGGCGGTGACCATGCCGAGCTCTGCCGGGTGAAGCTCGATCTTCAATATATGTGTCGGAACGGCAACAGAACCGGCCGTCTGGGCGGTCGTCGACGGCGTCGAAACCGCTTGCCGCAGGCCGCTATCCGAAGCCAGCGCGTCGATAAGCGCCGAAGTCGTCTGGTTCATCGGGCTTTGCGCCGGGGCCGGGAAACTCTGCTCGGCGACAATGTCGACGCGCGCAGCGAATGGCGGCTGTTTTCCCTGTGTGGACGATGCCGCGGAATGGGCTCCATCGACGGACTTCGCCGACGGCGCGGACCGTTTTGCCTCGGGTGCCGAAACGTCGCTTGCCGTCTGGTCCGCCAGTAGAGGAGGCGTCGGACCATCCTGATGCGGCAGTTTGCCGGACTGGAGCCCGATCGCGGGCAGCTTTTGCCCCTGATCCCGTGCTGATACGCTGGTACCGGTCTTGGCCCGTTCGGATCGCGTCGTCGTGTCGAGTCTGTCGTCAATGCCGGAAGCTGCGCGGTGTCTCTTCAGAGGCGACGTCTGTGCAGAAATGGCCTCGCCAGCGGGCGCCGGTTGCCCAGTCTGTCCATTCGTCGCGATGCCGTTCCCGCTTGTCCGGACCGTTGAGAAATGCCTGATATCGTGCAGCGCCAGCACCAATGGCAAATGATCCTGCAGCGGTCCTGCATCCGCGTCTCGTCCGGCCACTTCAGCGTCGTTGGATGGTTTGTCCGGGCGACTATCGGCATGTTCTTTTGCGGCCTTGCCGGCAGCGGATTTCGTCCCCGTCTTGCCAGACTGGGTGTGTGGGATTTCGCTTTTGCCGGGACCGGCAGGGCTGCGTTTGGCCCAATGCAGCTCGTGCGACGCGGCCTCAATTGCTCCCTGGCCTATCGGTGTCGGCGCATCGTCGTCGCCGCGCACCATGTCGCCGAAGCTTTTGTCGCCACCTTTGGCGTTTGAGGCCGACTGCTTCGATCCGGCGTGCGCGGGAGCCGGCAGGGCCTGGCCAACATTGGTGGTCATTTCGGGGCTGCTCCAAGCATCTGGTCGATCAAATCGAGCTGGTGACGCGTCCTCGCCATGGCGGCGTCGGTGGGATCGGTAGGCTCTACTGCGGCGGGGGCCGGCACCGATGCCGGCACGACCGGAGCCGCATCGCTGGCCGAGGCGACTGCAGGCGTTTCCGCCGCCTTTGCCTCTGGCGTGCTCGGTGCCTGCGCGGCCGGCTCACTTGCCGCCTTCGGTTGGTCGGTTGCGGGCTGTTCACTCGACGTTGTGGCGGCTGGCTGTTCCGGCATCGCGCCTTCGACCGGCGGCAGCTCTGGCTCGTCGGGTCTTTCCACGGCCGCGGTCTTGACCGGCTCCTGCCTGGCCGCGGCAGGTGCGGGCTTTTCGGCAGGCAGCGGCGCCGGCGGGGCGATGACTTCACCCGCCACGGCCTGCGCGGCATCGAGCAGGTCGCGGTCGCTTTGCGAAAGCTGGTTGCGATCGATCTTGTCCAGCTTGGCGCGGACCTCGCCGATGGTGCCGGACGTTACCGTGGACAGGCTGGAATAGAGCTGGGCGCGCGGATCGTCCTGATTGTGGATGCCGTCGCGGCCCCGTTCAGCCCTTGCCGAGGCAAAGGCGGAGAGATCGGCAAAGCCGTCGATCGCGGCGCGGCGGGCGATGCGCAGATAGATCACCTTCTCGCGTTCTGGATCCATCATTGCGGTGATGTCGGCGAGCTTGTCCTGGCTGATCGCCATGTGCAGCGTGATGACGCCGGAGACGAAGGCGTCGGCGAACTGGCTGGCATAGGGCGAATAGAGGTAGTCTTCGACGTATTGGGTTGAGGCAAGCGCGAAACGCGCACCGTCGCCTTGCGCGGCGGCGATGCCGACCGAGCGGCGCAGCGCTGCTTCCTCGACCAGCGTGCCGGGGCTGAGCAGGCGAGCATCGTCGAGCAGCGCAAGCGCGCTGACCGGTTGCTCGGTGGCGAGAAGCGAGCCCTTGACCAGCGCCAGAAAGGCACCGACATCGGGGGGCAGGGTCATCGGATCGATCGGCTTCAGCGCCTCGATCGCAGCCGCCTGCCGGCCGTTCAGATAATCGACAATGCCCTTGGCGATGGTCAGGCTTTGCGGGTCGGTCTTGGCGCGCGACACCGCCGCCTCGACGGTGACGGGGTTGCCGCCACTCATGCCATAGACCAGCAAGGCGCGAAAATTCTTCGGGTCGCTGAAATCATCTGCGTCCGCCGCGCGCAGCCTTGTGTCGGCCATTTCGAGCAGCTTGGCCTGCATCGGCAGCGCGGCGTGATCGCCGGCGGCGATGCGGTCCTGCACAAGCTGCAGCGAGCGCACCAGCTGATAGGGCTGCAAGCCGTCCTCGGCGAAGGCCGATGGCGGATGGACAGCGCTCAGCAGCAGCAGCCCGACGGCGCGGCCGATGATCGCGGCGCGCCTCATCCGTCGGTCGCCATCAGGATTTCGATGCGGCGGTTCGCGGCCGCCATCGGGTCGGCTGCAATTTTCGGCTCGCGATCGGCGAAGCCGGCGACCTCGGTGATGCGGCGCTCGTCGACGCCGCCGCGCACCAGCATGTAATAGGCGGAATGGGCGCGCGCCGTGGACAGCCGCCAATTGTCGTAAGTGTCGCTGCGGAACGGCCGCGCGTCGGTGTGGCCGTTGATGCTGATCGTGCCTTTCTGCTCGTTGACGATGCGGCCGATCTTTTCCATCGCCAGCACCAGTTCACGCCTAGGCACAGCCGATCCGATCTCGAACATGCCGAAATCGAACTGGTCCGTGATCGAAATGACGACACCCTTGTCGGTGGCTTCGACGGAGACGCCATCATGCAATTTGTCGCCTGGCTTGAAGGCCTCGGCCAGTTCCTGCTTGACCTGCGCCGCGGCTCTAACAGTGGCGGCCGTCGGCGCTTTTTCTGCGGCTTCGGGTTTGGGTGCGGGTTGTGCTTCGGCGGCTTCGGCCTTTGCAATTTCGGCCTTCGCTGCTTCAGCCTTGGCCTCTGCTTTGGCTTCAGCCTTGGTCAGCGGCTTATCGGAAACGGATTTCGCCAGCGGCTCGAGCGGCGCCGCGGCCACTGGCGGCGCGGCCGGCACGGCCTTCACCTCCGCCACTTGCGTCTGTGCCGCCTTGTCACCCGGCTTCAGGGGATCGCCTTCGATCTTGGTGCGTTCGGCGGTGGCTTCGGCGCCTGGTGCAGCCACCTGCTGCGACCAGAAATCCGGCGCGAACGGGTCGCGGTAGGATTGGCCGCCGGATGCGCCGGTAGCCGGGCCGGACGCCTGCGCGCCGCCATCGCCCTTCTCGCTGACATTTTGCATGACGCCGGTGTCGGTGGCGATTTCCGACAGCACAGCATAGGGATCGGCAAACAGATGCTCGTCGGAAAGATCGGTCTTCGGCGCCGATTCCTTCGATTGCTTCTTGTCCGAGGTGCCGGCGCCGCCGATGCCGTCCTGTCCGGCCTTGCTGGTCTTGTCCCGCGGGTCGTCGGCCGTCAGCCCGACCTTGCTCGGGCCATCGCCGAGGTCTTCGAGGCCCTTGCGGCTGGCGTTGCGATCGACCAGCTTGACCGGATTGAAGTAGCTGGCAACGGCCGCCTTGGTCTGCTCGTTGGCGGCGTTGATCAGCCACATGACGAGGAAGAAGCACATCATGGCGGTCATGAAATCGGCAAAGGCAATCTTCCAGACGCCGCCATGGTGGGCGTCGTCGTGGTCGTCGTGATTGCGCCGCACGATGATGATCTCGTGCCTGGCGTCTGCGGCCTCGACAACGCTCATGACGTCCACTCGTTCATAATAGGGCCCCCGCTCATGATAGGGCCTCCGACAAGGCGGCCGACCATTCGGCAATGCGGGTTTCGAACACCGCCTCGTCAATGGAGACGGTAAGGTCGAAGCCGGGCGCCTCGATGAAATCGAGATTGGCCGCGCGTGGGCCGAGCGAAGCCTTCAGTGCCTCGAACAATGACAGCGGTCCGCGCACGGCGATGCGCACCGCCTCGCTGTCGCCGACGGCTTCGCGGATCGTGCCGGCAAGGGCTTCCAGCGAACGCTTCTGCAGATCGTCGCTGACAAGGCCGCCAATGATGCGCGCAATGGTGGCGCCGACGAGGTCGCTGACCTTGGCCTCCATGATCTCGATACGGGCAGTGACGACCGCGCCGAGATCGCCGCCGAAACTTTCCAGAAAGGCCTTTGCTTCATCGGCATTGGCCTGTCTCTGCGCCTCGAGCGCTGCCTGGTGGGCGATGGCAAGGCGGGCTTCAAGGGCGGCTTCGGCATCGATGACCGCTTCGGCGATCAGCGCGCCGATGTCGGCCTGCGGCGCCGACGTCTCCGGCCTTGGCTCGGCCATGGCCGCGAGCGAGGGCTGGCCGGCACGCTGGCTGCGTGCGCCGAAATCCGGCAAAAGGTCGAAAAGCGCTGCCGAGGCCATGGTCTATACCGCTGCTTCCTGGGCCGCCCATTTGCGCAGGATCTGCGCGGTGCGCTCCTCATTGATGTCCACCATGCGGGCAAGCCGCTCCTGCGGCGCCGGCCTGATCTTCTGGCGAAGATCGTCGAGTGGAGTCGGGCCGGGGCGGCTGCCGGGCAAGGCAGCCGGCGCCGGTTCGGCGCTGGCGGCTTCGGGTGTCGGCAGTGAACGCTGGACGTCGTCGAAGCTCGGACCGGCAAGTGCCGGCGTCGGCCGCGCGCTCAGCGCGGTGGCCATTGGCCTCAGGCCGAAGAAGGCGACCAGGAACACCACGACGATGAACGCGCCGGCATTGATCATCGTACCGGCATGGGTTCCGATCGACGCCATTATGCCCGGCTGCTCGACCGCCTCGCCGTCGAGCCCGTCGATGAACTCGACCGCCGAGACATCGATGATATCGCCGCGCTTGTCGTCGAAGCCGGTGGCCGAAGCCACCATCTTCTGGATGTCGGCAACGCGCTTGGCGATCTGCTCGGGCGTTGCGTCCTTGCCGAGGATGGTCATCAGCCGCTGCTGATTGACGACGACGGCGATCGACATCTTGGTAACGGAATAGCCGTTCGATACTGTGGCGATCTTCTTGGAGTTGATCTCGTAATTGGTGATCTCCTCCTTGCGGTCGTTCGCCGATGACGTCTGCGGACCATCGGTGCTGGTCGCCTGGGTCTCGGGCAGGTTCTGCTCGACGGTGGCCGGGGTCGAGGCCTGCCTCTGATTGCTGTTTTCGTTGGCGCGCACCGACTGCACGGAACGCTCGACGCGCGACTCCGGATCGAAGATTGTCTCTTCGGTCTGGCGGGTGTCGGTATTGACGTCGGCTTTGACGCTGGCGCGGAAATTGTCGGGGCCGAGATAAGGCGTCAGCGCGCGGCGGATGTTGTCGCCGATCTGCGCCTCGACGGTCTGCTCGACGCCGAGCGTGCGGGCAGCACTTGTGTTGGAGGGATCGTCGCCGGCGGCGAGAAGATTGCCGTTGGAATCGAGCACGGTAACCTTGTCGGCCGACAGGCCCGGCACGGCGGCGGCGACGAGATGGCGGATCGACATGGCGCTCTTTTCAGCATCGATGCCGGAGTAGCGGATGACCACCGAGGCGGAGGGCTGCTGTTCGTCGCGGCGGAAATTGGCGCGCTCGGACATGACGATGTGAACGCGGGCCGCCTTGATGCCGGATATCGACTGGATGGTGCGGGCGATCTCGCCTTCCAGCGCGCGCACGCGGGTGATCTGCTGCATGAAGGAGGTCAGCCCGAGCGAGCCGACATTGTCGAACAGTTCGTAGCCGGCATTGGCGCTGGTCGGCAGGCCCTTTTCGGCGAGCAGCATGCGCGCCTGCGCGGTGGTGCCGGCCGGCACCAGCACGGAGGTGCCGTCGGAGCCGACGTCGAAGCCGATGCCGGCCTCGCCGAGCACCAGGCCGATCTGGTTCACGTCGGAGCGATCGAGCCCGACATAGAGCGTCTCATAGGCAGGGCGGTTGAGATAGACCGAGCCGATGCCGATGACGGCCATCACCAATGCGGCAATGCCGGCCAGCATGGCAAGGCGCCTGACGCCAAATGCCCTGAGATTCGAGATGATGCTCTGGATCTGTTGCGGCACGATTCAAGCGCTCCCAGCATGATATTCCGTGGGAACACTAGACCGCGAAGCTTGTGCGAAGATGATAGAGCATGTCGCCCGGAAGTGCAGCGGTTCCGTGTCAACGACATGCGTCAAAACACAGCCACAAAGCGAAAGGGCCGCGCTGTCGGCGCGGCCCTTCAATTCAAGAAGGAGAAAGCCGGGTCAGGCTTACTGCTTGAACAGCGCCAGGATCGACTGCGAGTTGCCGTTGGCGATCGACAGCGACTGGATGCCGAGCTGCTGCTGGACCTGTAGGGCCTGCAGCCGCGTCGATTCCTTGTTCATGTCGGCGTCGACCAGCGCGCCGACGCCCTTGTCGATCGAGTCCGACAGGTTCGACAGGAAGCTCTTCTGGGTATCGATGCGCGACTTGGCGGCGCCGAGATAGGCAGCGCCCGTGGACAGCTTGGCAAGCGCCGTTTCAACGGCGCCAAGTGCGGTGTCGATGGCTGCCGGAAGGACCTGGGTTGTGCTGGGATCGAAGAAGGTCGTCGCCAGCAGAGCGCCGACGATGCCGCCGGTGCCGGGAAGATCGAGGACCTGCGTGTCGGCCGCCTTGACGTCGATGGTGTCGATGGCGACGGTCGTGCCGGTGCGGTTATAGGACGCGACGATCTTCAGGTCGGAGGTCGCGGCAGCGTCGTTCTGCAGCAGGTTCGAGCCGGCATAGGAGGCGTTGGTGACCGACGACTTGATCTGGTCCTGGATAGCCTTGATCTCAGTGGCGATCTTCTGCTGGTCGTCCTTGCTGGCGCTGCGTGCAGTGACCAGCTTGGCCTTGATCAGGTCGACCTGGTCCTTGATGTCGGTGATGGCGGTGTAGGCGGTGTCGACCTTGCCGGCGCCGAGGCCAAGCGCGTCCTGAACGGCCGAAAGCGCCTTGTTGTCGGACTTCATCGTGGTGGCGATCGACCAGTAGGCGGCGTTGTCGCTGGCGGTGGCGACGCGGTAGCCGGTCGAAATGCGCGACTGAGTGGTTTCAAGCTGCTTGTTGGTGTTGTTCAGGCTCTGCAGCGCGGTCAGAGCCGAAGCGTTCGTCATGATGCTAGCCAAGATATTTACCCCTTTTCAAACACTGGCGTGTCCCGCACACGCCGGATCAACTTCATCAAGGGGGTAGGCATAAGCCCATCGACCGTATGGTCTGCCCGCCATGGAATGGTTAACCATGACTACCGGGATATGGTTAATGGCCTGTTAAACCAAGCCATTCAGGGCGCTGGCCAGAAGCAAAAATCGGCCGCCATTTAGGAAGAAAATCAACAGCCGCAAAAAGAATCGGGGCGCGCGGTTGGGTGGGCCGCCCCCAGTGGGTATGGGGGTAATAGAAGTAGTTAAGAGAGACCAAGACATAGATAAAA